>JAXEJY010000266.1:0-6306 GCA_034101315.1 Pyramidobacter sp. | reverse complement strand
GAAGAGCACTGTCAAATTTCTCTGCCGCCGCTTTTTCACGACAGACACTGTCTACCGCTGTCTCCAGAGCGCCAAAGACAGGGTGAAAAAATGCCTGAGCCATTCAAATCTTTTTGACGACATGGGGCTGACGTACTGGGGACCTTTTGACGGACACGACGAACAGGAGCTCGAGCGCGTTTTTGCGCTGGCGCGGGACTATGATTCCCCTCTGCTGATTCACGTCGTCACCCGGAAAGGGCAGGGCTACGCCCCGGCAGAGCAGAATCCTGTCGCGTATCACGGCATTTCGCCGGAGTCGTCGCGCAATACCTCTAAAAAAGCGTCGAGCTGGAGCGCTGCGGCGGCCTCGCGCATACTCAGCGCGGCGCGCGAGGATTCGCGCGTCGTCGTTCTGACGCCTGCCATGACGGAAGGCTCTGCGCTCGGCAGCTTCAAGAAAGAGTTTCCTGAGCGTTTTTTTGACGTCGGAATCGCAGAAGAGCACATGATCACGTTCGCAGCCGGTCTGGCTGCCGGCGGAATGAGGCCCGTGGCGTGCATCTATTCGACGTTCCTCCAGAGAGCGATGGATCAGCTGGTTCATGACGTCTGCCTCCAAAATCTTCCCGTAATTCTCGCCGTGGACCGAGCCGGGCTTGTCGGTGAGGACGGCGAGACGCATCAGGGGCTTTTTGACATGAACTGGTGCAGCGTGATCCCGAATCTTCAGGTTTGGTCGCCGTTTAACGAATCGTCTTTAGCGTACGCGTTTGAAGCGTCGCGCCGATCTGAGCGCCCTGCACTGATCCGATATCCCCGCGGCGCGGTTCCTCAGTTTTTGGCGGAGGGCGGCGCGATGACCGACACGCGTCCGGACAGCTCGTGGTGCATTCTTGCCGTCGGAGCGGCGTGTCAGACGGCATTTGAGGCCTCTCGCCTCGCTGAGGCGAAAGGGCATGAAATCCCGTCGCTCCTGTTCCTCAACCGCGTGTCGCCCTTCCCTGAAGAACTTGCGGAACACCTCAAAAACCGCCGCCTCGTCGTTGTCGCCGAGGAGAACTACGCGGCTGGCGGCATTGCCGAGCGGCTGACGTTTTTCGCGGCACAGGAAAAACTTTGCTGCGGCGTTGTTTCGGCGTCGATCCCTCCCGTCTTTGTCGCGCAGGGGACTCCAGCGCAGCAGAGAGCGCGGTACGGGCTGACTCCTGAAAGGATCGTGGAACTGTATGAGCGCCAAAAATCCTAAAATGCGCCTCGACGCCCGCCTGATTGCTGAGAACTTTGCCGAGTCTCCCAAGCTGGCAGCGGCGCTCATCATGTCGGGAAACGTCTGCGTCAACGGCGCTCCGGCGCAGAGCGCAGGCCAGCAGGTAAAAGCCTCAGACGTCGTCACGCTCAAGGGGCGCGAGCACGAATGGGTCAGCCGCGGCGCGTACAAGCTGCTGACCGCCGCGGAGCGCTTTTCTTTGAACCTCGACGGCAGAGTATGTCTCGATGTCGGCGCGTCGACGGGCGGTTTTACGCAAGTCATGCTTCGCCGAGGCGCTGCTAAAGTCTACGCCGTCGACGTCGGATACGGTCAGCTGGCGTGGGAGCTTCGCAGCGACTCGCGCGTCGTCGTCATGGAACGGCAGAACGCGCGCTTTCTTGAGCCCGTGATGTTTCAGCCCTTGCCCGATTTTGCCGCCAGCGACGCGTCGTTTATCTCTCTGAAACTGCTGCTCAATCCCATGGCGACAGTGACGGCGCCTGAAGCTGAAGCGGTCGTTCTGGTTAAGCCTCAGTTTGAGGCGCGCCGCGAGGACGTCGACACGGGCGGCGTCGTTCGGTCGCCCCAAGTCCATGCCGATGTTTTGACGCAGCTGCGTTCGTTCATCGCGAACGAAACGCCCTGGGGACTTATCGGCGCGACGTGGTCGGGCGTCAAAGGTCCCAAGGGCAACATCGAATACTTGTTTCATTTGCGCAAAGACGCCGAATCCGTTGATTTCGACGCACAGCTTCTGGTGCAGGAAAGCTATCACGCACTGAACGGGTAAAATTAAAAGAAAATTCTTTCTTTTTCTTCATGGAATTTTCTGGAAATTTTTTTGATATAATGAGCAAAAGCGCCAAATGCCATACTTTACACATCTGGAGGAAGTGCCAATGATTTTCGGGCTGGTGGTCAATTTATCAAAAACTGACGCTGTCCAATTTGCCGCAGAGCTCTGCGCGTGGGGAGAAGAGCGCGGAGTTCCTTTTCTGCTGCTTCCCAAGGACGCCGCAGCGCTGAACCGGCCTGCCGTTCCTCTTGAAAAATGGCTGCGGCGCGTGGAGACGGCGATCGTTATCGGCGGAGACGGAACGTTTTTGAAGGCGGCGCGCCTCGTCCAGGGAACCGGGATTAATCTGTTCGGCGTCTGTCTCGGACACCTTGGTTTTCTCGCCGTCGGCGATCCCGTCCACGCCAAAACGCAAATTGTTCAGATTGAAAACGGCGATTTTACGCCGCAGAAACGCCATTTCCTTGAGGGCGTTCTGAGGACTTCTGACGGGAAAAAGAGCGTATTCGCGCTGAACGACATGGTTCTGTCAAAGGGCATTCAGGCGCGGCTTGTCACGGTCGACGTGCGTGTCCAGCAGAAACCGATGTGCGAGTACCGCGCCGACGGCATTATCGTCTCGTCGCCCACGGGTTCGACGGCGTACGCGCTCTCTGCCGGAGGTCCGATCGTGCCGCCGCATTTGAGCTGCATGCTTCTCGTCCCGATTTGTGCGCACACGCTCTACGCCCGTCCGACGCTCGTCGCGCCGGACGACAGCCTTGCGCTGACTCCCCGAGGCAACTCAGAGGTGTATCTGACGGTTGACGGAGAAGACGTTTACCCGATGAAAGCGGACGACTGCCTCGAAGTCAGACTGTCGTGCGATCGTTTTGTCAACGTCGTCTCCCTGCCGCAGTTCGGCTACTATGACCTCCTCCATCAGAAGCTGATGTGGGGCTGGGATCCCGTGTCGCGAAAGGGGTACGGCAATGCTTGAGCAGCTGCGTTTGACATCCGTCGGCGGCATCACCTCCGCGACGCTTGAGTTCGGCGCGGGGCTTGTGGCTGTCACGGGTGAGAGCGGCGCCGGCAAGAGCAGTCTTGTCCGCGGGCTTGAGCTTTTGTGCGGAAAGAGAAGTCCCGTGACGCTCATTCACGCAGGAGATGAAACCGCCGCAGCCGAGGCGTTCTTTTTCGTGCCCGAACAGCTTGAAGGGCTTGAAGACAGCTATCAGGTTCAGGACCGTTCGCTGTCCCTCAGACGCGAGATATCGCGTTCGGGACGCGGCAAATGTTCGATTCAGGGCGTTCCTGTGCCCTTAGGCAAAGTTTCAGAAACGGCATCACGGCTGATGACAATTCAGAGTCAGTTTGCCCAGCTCGAGCTCCTCGATCCTGAAAAGCAGCTGAAAATGCTCGACGCGTGCGGCGGGCGCGAGCTGCTTCAGACGCGCAGCCGGCTGAGCGAAGTCTTTTATCAGGTGCTCGACTGCGAAAAGCAGCTGCGCCAGATAAAACACCGCGAGAACACAATTCTCCAAACGTATAACGGCGCTGAAGAGATCTCCGATTTTCTCAGCCGCGCACACTTAGAGCCGGACAGCGAAGAAAAGCTGAACCGGGAATACGATGAAGCGGAAAAAGAACTGGCGCGTCTGCGCGAGCTGCGCAGCCGCCACCGCCAGCTTCAGGACTCTGAGACGGGCGGGCTCATCTTTGAAATACAGAATCTTCTTTCAGGTCTGTCCGATCTGCTGCCCGCGGACAGCAGCGATGCGGTTCTCGAAGCTTCTCAGCAGGCGGCAAACGACCTTGAAAACTTTGCGGACATGCTCGCCGAGGCAGCCCCTGCCGAGCGGCTCGAAGAGCTTGAATCAGCTCTTGAGAGAATTGAAACGCAGCTTGGCAGTATCCGCCGCTGCAAGCGCAGTGCCGGCGTGCAGACTGTTTCAGAGCTGCTCGACTACTGGAATTCCGCTCAGATTGAAACGGCGTGGCTGGCGACAGCTGCCCAAATGCAGAACGACTTGAACTCCAAGATGGCAGAAGCGCGCCGCGCAGTTGCCCGCGAGGCGCTCAAACTGCGCGAGCTGAGGACAGCCGCCGCGGCAGAGCTTCAGCGGCGGGTGACGAAAAATCTTGCCGATCTCGCCATGGAGAACACGCAGTTCCGCGTGCGTCTGACGGAGACGAACCGCCTGCGCGCCAACGGCGCCGAAAACGTTGATTTTGTTCTCGTCCGCGCCGGAGAAGAAGTGCCCGTCGCCAAAGCGGCGTCAGGCGGCGAGCTGAGCCGGATTCTTCTTGCCCTTCAGGTTTCACTGCCCGACGAACTCATCCCGCCGACGATCGTCTTTGACGAAGTGGAGGCAGGGCTCGGCGGCAGGGCGGCTTATCTGACGGGACAGAAACTGCGCGAGCTTGCCGACAGAGTTCAGGTGATCCTCATCACGCACGAGGCGAGCATTGCCGCACTGGCGAATCATCATTACTGCGTCGAGCGCGCGGGAACCGTTTCGCGCATATTCCCCGTCACCGGAGAAGCGCGCGTAAGAGAGCTTGCCCGAATGCTCTCCGGCTGCGCCGACGAGACTGAAGCGCAGAGCCACGCGCGGCGGCTTCTGAATTTGGCTGGCGAAGACGACTGTGAACTTCCCCTGTTTGACCCGACAAAACTGTAAACAAAAAGACGTTTCTGAACATCCGCGGGACGGATATCAGAAACGTCTTTTTTTGTGCCGCTTGGCAGAGGGCGGTTCTTCTTATTTGTCCTTCATCTTGTTCTGGTGATGGCGCATGTACGCCTGAAGGTCTTTTGACGTGTTGACCAGATGGCTCTCCAGGGCTTTGATCGCGCCTTCAAGGTCGTGATTTTTCACGCAGTTGAGAATTTCTCTGTGCTGCTCTTCAGATTCCTTGCGCATGGAGTTGAGGTGCGTGCGGATGTAGCGGTCCACTTGGCGGCGCAGTTTGGCGATCATGTCAAGCGTCTGAGGGCGGTCAGCCGGCTCGTACAGCGACGAGTGGAACAGGACATTCATGTCCCTCCACTTCACGGTGTCCGTCTCTTTTTCCATCTCGTCGAGAAGTTTTTCCTCGTCCTGAATCAGGGCGTTGGAGATGAGGTCGAACGCGACGCGCATGACGCCGGTTTCCAGCCATATCAGCATGTCATAAATCTCCCTGGCGTCGTCAAGCGTCAGACCGGAGACAATGGCGCCGCGGCGTCCGCGGAACTCGACAAGCCCTTCGATTTCAAGCTGCTTCAGCGCTTCGCGCAGAGGAATGGGACTGACTCCCATACGTGCTGCCAGCTGATTTTGCAGAAGCTGTTCATTCTCCTCAAGAACGCCTCTGTAGATGGCCTCGCGCAGCACGTTTGCAATATAGTATGATGCAGCCTTATCCCCGCTAATTTTAGGCATCAGCTCTTCTAACGTCATCTGATATGCTCCTTCCAGAAAAATCTCAGACCTAAGAGAAAACGTTTATAATATTTTACCGCAGAGGGGCTTAAATTGCACTCAGCAATTATAGGAAAGTTTTTATGTATACAGGTGACGCCGAAATATTTATACTCATTTGACATGCAAACCTTTTGTGCTATGCTTTAATAAATTCTGAAAACCGTATGGGGGTGCTTTCTGTGAAAAAAATTATTGTGTCTGGTTCACTCGGTCAAATCGGCACAGAGCTGGTCACGCGGCTTCGGCATGATTACGGAGCCTGCAACGTCATGGCAACCGACATCCGCGAAGACACAGGGCACGCGCTGCCAGACGGCCCGTTTGCGCTTCTCGACGCCCGCGACGGCGCGCATTATGCAGAACTCGTCAAGAACTTCAAAGCAGATGCCATTTTCCACCTTGCCGGACTCCTCTCAGCGACGGCGGAGCAGAAGCCGCAGCTGGCGTGGGACATCAACATGGGAGGCTTGTACAACGCCCTTGAAGTTGCCCGCGAAAATAACTGCTCGGTGTTTTTCCCCAGCTCGATTGCCGCATTCGGCCCTCAGACCCCCCACGACAAAACGCCGCAGGACACCATACAGCGTCCCAACACAATTTACGGCGTCACCAAGGTCTCCGGCGAGCTCTTGGGCGATTACTACCACAAAAAATGGGGCGTCGACGTCCGCGGCGTGCGCTTTCCCGGCCTGATTTCATATAAGACGCTGCCCGGCGGCGGCACGACAGACTACGCTGTCGACATCTATTATCAGGCAGTCCGTCAGGGAAAGTACACCAGCTACATTGCCGCCGGAACGTACATGGACATGATGTACATGCCCGACGCC
>JAXEJY010000265.1:0-3623 GCA_034101315.1 Pyramidobacter sp. | reverse complement strand
GGATTCGAACCCTCGACCTATTCGTTGCGAACGAATCGCGCTCCCAACTGCGCCACAGCCCCTCAAGCCAACGGAAAGCATTTTATAGCTTAAACACAATCTTGTCAAGCACTAGTTTTTGAGATATTCTTATATTTCCTTCACGCATTTTTTAGGACTTCTGAGGAGGATGTTTATGAATTACGGTCCTGAACTGATCACCGCTCTCATGCCAGAACTGAGCGGCTATTTAAAGTGCCAGCTTCAAAAAATCGACGCCGGTGCAGACTGGTGCGCTCTGACGTTTAAAGGCAAGCCAAGCTTGTTTTTTACGTGGAACCCCGAAATATTCGGCATCTGCTCCGTCACTTCGGATACTCTGCGCGAGTTTCGTTCGCAGAGCATAAAAACGCCCTTTATGCTTGGACTGCAGAAGCATTTAGGAGGAAGTTCTGTCACCTCTGTTACGGCAGTGCAAAACGACCGGATCATCTCTATGAAATTTCAGCGGTTCGTCGGCGGCGGGGTAAGCAAAGAAATGAGTCTGATTGCTGAGTTCACCGGACGGATGAGCAATATGCTGCTCCTTGACGAAAACGGGGTCATCATTGAAGCTGCCAAGCACATTTATCCCGAGGTCAACAGATACCGATCTATTATCCCTGGAGGAAGCTATACTCCCCCGCCGCCGGTGACGGGAACGCAGATCCTCAATAATATGTCTGACGAAGAGCTGGAATCAGCGCTGAGCAAGCCTTTGGGAATCGGCAGACCGCTTTCGCGTCTGCTGAGCGGGCTTTGGGCTGACGGAGAACGCCAGCTTGTGCGCACAGCCCTTTTCGGCAGCGAGAAGCTATTCCAGACTGCGGGAACGTATATGACGGCGCTCGGCGTTCTGCTTCCCGGCGCTGATGCGTTTGAAGGGAACGGACTGGCGTTTTGCCGTCGTTATCTTGCCGCAGAGATTGAAAAAAGGAATCTCAAAAAGATTGCCGCCAGCACGCTGAAACTGATTGAGCGTCAAATAAGCCGCCGAAATCATCACATCAGCGACTTGAACAGCCAGATAAGCAAGGCTGAAAACTGCGACACTTACCGCATTGCAGGGGAAGCGCTGCTTCAAAATCTTGGAAACAAATCTCTGCGCGGAACTGAAGCTGAACTTGAATACTGGGATGAGTCTGGGCTTAAAACGGTGCGCGTGTCGCTGAATCCGGCGCTGGACTTGCAGGGCAACGCCAAGCTTTACTTCAAAAAGTATCAGAAATACAGAACTGATATCTCTGCTGTGCGCGAAGAGATAAAGAGACTTCTGGAAGAGCTGAGCGACCTGCGCAGTCTTGAGGCCAATCTGAAGCGCATTGAAAGCGCAGAAAAGCTGACTCAGCTGTGTGCGCAGATTTCACTTCAATATGCAGGAAGCGGTCAGAAAAAATCTCCGGCTTACTCAACGTCAAAAAAGAAAGCGCCGCTTCCGCCGCATCTCAAGTTTTCATTTGGCAACAGCGTCATTCTCGTCGGCATGAATGAGCGGGGAAACCGGTATGTAACGTTCCAAGAGGCTTCGCCGGACGATCTGTGGTTTCACGTTCACGAGATGCCCGGCTCTCACGTCATACTCAAGAATCCGCCTGAAAAAGAGTCGGATCTTGACCTCGCGGTCAAAGCAGCGGCATCGCTGGCACTCTACTACAGCGACTGCACTGAAAAGGCATCGGTAATCGACTACACAGAGAAAAAACAGGTTCGCCACATTGCCGGAAGCGGACCTGCCAACGTCACCTATAAACGTCCCCGGACCGTTCGGGTTGCTTCGGAGGAATGGAAAGAGGTCCTTGGAGCGCATGAATGAGCTCTGGCGGAAGCGGCGCTTTGAACTCCATAAACGCTCCGCTCACCGGATGAGTAAAGCCTAAATGCCAGGAGTGGAGAAAAACGCGGTTTTTGAGGATATGCTGAGACGGGTCTTTAGGGCCGTACAGCGTATCTCCGTCTAAAGAGCAGCCGATAGCGCGCATGTGGACGCGGATTTGGTGCGTTCTCCCCGAATGGAGACGCAGGAGAATTAAGTTGTAGCGCGCCCGCGTCCACAGGACTTTATAATCCGTGACGGCTTCGCGCCCGTCCCAGATGACGCACATTTTCAGCCGGTTATGGGGATCTCTGCCGATTGGCGCATTGACCGTTCCGCTTGGCGCTTTGAGCGAGCCAATGCCGAGTGCAATGTACTCTTTCAGCACGTCGCGGTTTTGGAACGCTTCAAGCAGTCCCTTAAACGCCTGATCGCTGCGCGCGACAACCATCAGTCCTGAAGTTCCGACGTCGAGCCGATGGACAATTCCAGGCCGCACTGAGTCGCCAATGCGCCCGATTTCAGGATAGCGGAACATCAGTCCGTTGACGAGCGTTCCGTCGCGCCGCCCCGCGCCGGGATGGACAACGACGCCGGCTGGTTTATTCAGGACAATAATGTCCGAGTCTTCATACACGGTGCTGAACGGGACATTCTGAGGCTCCACGGCAGAAGGCGTCGCTTCTGGAAGGGTCAGCCTAAACGTCTGCCCGGGACGGACTTTTAGCGACGGACGGATTTTTCCGCACGAGCTGCTGACGGCTCCGCGCTCAATCAAACTTTGGATTCTGCTGCGGGATAAAGAGAGTTCGCCGGCAAGAAACAGGTCGAGCCGCGTTCCGTCCTCTTCGTCAGGAACGGCTACTTCATACAGGTTCGTATCTTCCATCATCTGAACCTCCGAATTTCAGAAAAGAGGGAGCGAGAATCTCGCTCCCTCTTGTTTTTTGCCTCTTGGGCTATTTATTTGGAGTTTTCCAAAACCTGTGCGCAGCGCGCGCACAGCCCGTCAGGATTTGACGTTTCTTCATATTTCCAGCAGCGGGGGCACTTGGTTCCCTTAGCCGGAAGAACCTGGACGGAGATTTCCTCATCGCTGGCAGCTGACTCTGCGGCAAACTCAAATCCGGACGTAATGCACACCATCGCCCAGTCTTCAGCGCTCAGATATGAAGCGTATTCCTTCGGAGCAGTGACGACAACTCTTGCCTCAAGAGACTGTCCGATATCACCGCGGGCACGGCTGGTCTCCAGTGCTTTGCTGACGGAGCTGCGGAGCTGAAGAATTCTGCTCCACTTCTCTTCAAGCGCTGCGTTCTCCTCGGAGGCGTCCGCTTCCGGCCAGCCGGCAAGGAATACGCTCTCCGCGAGCGCGGGATCGATTGTACGCGCCTGCTGCCAGATCTCCTCCGCAGTGAAGCTGAGGACGGGAGCAAGCATTCTGGTGAGTTTTGTCAGAATCTCCCACATGGCAGTCTGACATGCGCGGCGCGACAGGCCGTTCAGCTCATCAGCATACAGACGGTCCTTGCTGGCGTCAAGGTAGACTGAGCTGAGCTCATTGACGCAGAACTGGTGGATCGCGACCATCGGCGTGTGGAACTCATACTCTTCATAGCCTTCCGTCACTTTGCTGACAACATTGTTCAGCACAGAAAGAATCCAGCGGTCAAAATCCGGCATGGACTCAAACGGAACGGCGTCGCGCGACGGGACAAAGCCGTTGAGGTTGCCGAGCAGATAGCGCGCTGTGTTGCGGATGCGGCGGTACTCTTCCGTCAGGTTGGAGAGG
>JAXEJY010000264.1:0-11380 GCA_034101315.1 Pyramidobacter sp. | reverse complement strand
ACTCCCCTCGCTCTCTTTTGTCTACTCTCTCTTTTAGACTGAAAAACCTGAAATAATCATCTGACTGTTTTCTTTTACGGAGATTAATTTCAAATAAAGCAAATTTCATCTCGAATAAAAGACTTTTCAGCTCTAATTTTGATTATTTGTTCGCTTATTAATATTTACAGAATTTTTCGTCTATTGATCATTTGCTGATTGCAGTCCAACGATCGCTCTGAGCTCGTCAAGAAGCCGTTCGTTATCGCGGCGCATTTTGACGCCAACTCGGTAAAAGCTGGCGTCAAGTCCTGTGTAGTTGGCGCAGGAGCGAATCAGGATACCGCGAGCGAGAAGCGGTTCATAGAGAGCGGCAGGACTTTTGAAAAGAATGTAGTTTGCCGCGCCGTCAAATACGTTCATGCCAAGGAGCGCAAGTCCTTCGCTCACAAATCGGCGCTCTGCCGCCGTCACGATGCGGGTTTTGCGGGTCCACTCCTCGCCGCACTCAAGCGCTGCCAAGCCGGCTGTCTGAGCAGGAGCCGATACGCTCCAGCTCTGTCCGAACGCCTCGACTCGGCTGAGAAGATCTTCATTGGACGACATGATATACCCGAGCCGCAGTCCGGCAATTGCGTACATTTTTGTGAACGCGTCGATGACAATGAGCGACGGATTCTGAGCGATAAGCAGCCTGATCGACGGCGCGTCGGTAAACGACAGAAAGCACTCGTCAACTGCCAGCAGAATTCCGCGCTTTTGACAGATTCGCGCGACTTCCGCCAGAAAGTCCTGTGGGATCAGGCGCCCCGTCGGGTTGTTGGGACTGCACAGAAATACCATGTCAACGGAATCTTTCAGCGCGTCCAGAAAATCTTCGCCGAGGTCAAAATTGTTCTCCTCAAAAAGACGGTGGTATACGACGTCGGCGCCGCTCAAGAGCGCGGCTTTTTCGTACTCTGAAAACGTCGGAGCGCAGACAAGGACACGGCGTGGACGACGCACGAGGCAGAGTCGGATAATCAGATCCGCCGCTCCTGCGCCGCACAGAATGCGCGCAGGAGAACAGCTGTGCCGTTGCGCCAATGCGGCGCGGAGGGCGCGGCATTGGGGATCGGGATACGAGGCAAAGCTGTCGATCCCTTCAATCAGCGCCTGACGAACTGCAGGCGGCATTCCCAAGGGATTGACGTTGACAGAAAAGTCCAGCTCGACGCGGCGGCTGAAGATGTCGCCGCCGTGATCATACCGTTCCATTCGAGTTTCTCCTCTCGTGTCAACAATCTCTCATGAAAGCGCCGCACGGCATGCGCACGCCCCGAGAAACGCCAAGGCTGACGCGGCGTACATGAGCTTGTGAGCGCGGCGGATATCCTCCGCCTCCAGAGGACGAAGCGCGTCGCCGATCGTCGGCTTGACGCAGAGAACTCCTCCGTAGCTGTTGGCGCCTCCCAGCTGTACGCCCAGCGCCCCGGCTGCAGCTGCCTCCGTGTGGGCAGAGTTGGGACTTGCATGGCACAGGCGGTCGCGGCGGAAAATCAGCCAGGCGTTTTTCCAGTTCATTCCCGTCACTGCCGCAGCCGCTGTCATGAGCACACCGGCGAGACGGGCGGGAAGAAAGTTGACGGCGTCGTCAAAAAGCGCGGCACACCGTCCGAAGTTGAGATAACGCTCATTTTTATATCCCAGCATTGAATCCATCGTGTTGACGGCTTTGCAGAAGCACCCGCCGAGGACACCGCCCAGCGCCATGTAGAACAACGGGGCGACGCAGCCGTCGGACGTGTTCTCCGCGACTGTCTCGACCGCCGCACGGACGACGCCGGACTCGTCAAGGTTCTGCGTATCGCGTCCGACGATCATTGACAAGCGTTCGCGAGCGCCTTCCAAGTCGCCCGCCTGAAGCGCCGTGTAGACGGAGAGGCTTTCGTCGCGCAGTGAGCGAACTGCCAGAAGCTGCCCGCACACAAGCGACTCCGCAGCCAGCCCCCAAAAGCGCCCCAAACCGTACAGCGCGCGGAGCGTCAGCGCCGGAACTGGCACGGAAAGGATCAGTACAGCGCACACAGCAACAGCGCCGCCGGCCCTCTCGCCGGAGGCAGTCGGCGGAAAGAGAGCGCGCACGCTTTTTTCCGCAACGGATATCAGTCTGCCGACCAATCGAATGACGTGGGGGAAACTGTGCGGATCGCCTGCCAGCAGGTCGAGAAAAAAACCAATGCACAGCGCCGCCAGAGAATGACTCACGAGAGAGCACCGCCTTTCACTGTGATTGCCGCTCCGTCCCACGAACAGAGCACCCAGCCGCCGTTGGCGACGTAACATTCATAAAATGCCCGCGGCGAAAACTCTGACAGAAGCGCCATGATTGTGCCGCTGTGGACAACGAGCGCGGCGCGCTCGCAGGCGCACGGCACAACTGTTTCAAGAAAACCGCGGCGCACGCGCGCGCACAAAGCGCTGCGAGTTTCTCCCTTCGGAACGGGAGACTCGCCGCCCGTCTGAAGCCACTGTGCGTACGAGTCCAGAGCCATGAGCTTCTCGTGGGTATGCCCCTCAAACTCGCCGAAGTCGAGTTCGATAAACTGAGGCACAACCACACGGGACACATTCGGAAAAACGATTTTCGCCGTTTGGATGCACCGCGCCAGCGGACTGACAAACAGCGCGTTCGGAATAGGCAGACCTGTCCGGCGCAGAGCCTCCGCCTGCTGACGCCCCAGACTGCACAGGGGCTCGTCGCTGCGTCCGAGGTAGCGCCGCTCCAAGTTGCTCTGGGTGCAGCCGTGGCGAATGAGAATCAGTTCCACGCCCGATCACCTCGCCGACAGAACAAGCCCTGCCAGCATGGCAAGCTCTGACATCTGAATGAAAAACCCTGACGTGTCGCCGGTGATGCCGCCGAAACGGCGGCGCGTCAGACGCACGTACCACGCCGTCGTCAGGACAAGCGCGACACTTGCCCACACGAGAGCCGTCCCGTACAGAGCGAGTCCGGCAGCGGCAAGAGCACCCCACAGGCACGAAGCCCCTTGAACGGCGCGGCGGCGCGCAGGAGCTGCAAACGCCGCCAGCATACCGCCCTTTTTTGCGCCCTTGAGCGTGACGGAAAGAAACGCGCACACTGACCGCGAGAGGACAAAAATAAAGCACGCGGCGTTCTGGACGCCGCGCCGCATCAGTTCAGCGTAGAGCGCGAAGTCAAGAAGAACCCAAAGGCAGCAGCCGATCACGGCAAACGCGCCTGAGCGCGAGTCGCTCATGATCTCAAGGCAGCGCTCAGGCGGCTGGTGCGAGCCAAGAGCGTCCCATGTGTCGCACCAGCCGTCCATGTGAATGCCGCCCGTCAGGAGCACGCCGGCTGCGACAGCCCCCGCAGCCGTCAAAAAATCGCTGAAATTCAGCGCTGAAGCGAGGGCAAACCACGCCGCCGTCAGTGCGCCGACGCAGACGCCGGCAAACGGGAGGAAGCACAGAGAGAACGCCATGGGACGCTCATCCCACTGGAACTGTGGCACGGGGAGCGCAGTATACACAGAAAGCGCGATAAAAAACGACTTGACTAGATCCATGGACACTTTCCTCTCACGACGTGCGCTTCGCCGCCGCGCATCTCAATCACCGTATCTGCCGCGCATTTCAGCTGAGCGTTCAGACAGTTGAGCTGATTGACATAGTGCCGAGTGGCGTCGTCCCAGCCGTCCGGCTCAAGTCCGCTGATTGTGACGGCAATGAGCGCGCCGGCTTGACTGTTCAGCAGCAGAATTTCGCGGCAGACGTCGGAAGCGGAGCGCGAACGCTCAGAATCAAACAGAGCGTTTGCCATCAGATTTGACACGTCTTCAAGCAGAACCGTCGCCCCTTCAGCACAGAGCGCGCCAACGCCGTGCGGACACTCGCACGTGACAAAGCCCATGCCGGCGCGCTGCCGCCGGTGTTTCTCCACGCGCGCGCGTCCCTCTTCTCCGTGAGGAATCATCGTCGCCGCGTAAATTTTTCTGCCGCCCAGACGCGCGGCAATTTTCTCGGCGCAGAGGCTTTTTCCGCTGTTGTTCTCTCCCATGACAAGGATCAGCACGTACTTCTCTCCTTCGCTAGACCGCACGGCGGCGCGTCAGTCGTTCTGCGGACGTTTTCTCATTGCCTCGACGATTTTGCCGAAGTGAGCGGCGATGTACGAATAGCTTTTTCTGCCGTGCGGGATAAGGCAGTCAGAGCAGTCCTTGATGCCGCCCTCCGTGTACTTAAAGTTGCCGCCGCAGTCAGGCCCGAGGGCGTAGAGGGGGCAGTAGCAGAAGAGGCAGTTGAAGTTTTCCGGGTCAGCGCCTTTGTGGCACGGGAAAAACTCGCATTCTTTATGGCTGAAAAACGAATAGGCGCACTCCTCAGGAACGCTGTTCAGCGCCTGCTGTTTATCCATCTTTTTTTCAGTGTTGTTCTCCATTGCTATGCCTTCTTTCTTATATACATTTCATTACAGAGAAGAACGATCCGATTTTCTGAGTTTCTTCCCAAAACTGTCTCACAGCTGACGGGAAAAGCGTCTCAACGCGGAGACGAGCGAATCAGTCAGACGTGCGTCGGCGTTCATCATCTCTTCATTTTCCAGCCCCATGCCGCGGCACAGATTTGCCGCGGCGCAGCGAGCCTCCGGCAGGGGGATCATCCCCCATTTCAGCTGGTCGAGCAGGTGCGCGAACAGAGACGCAAAAACAGCCGCGCGCGGCTGCCGCGCCAGAGCGTCAAGCCGTCCGGCAGCTATTCCGTCAAGCCCATCAGTCAGGAGCTCGCGCGTCACGCCAAATCTGCCAAGACGAGCGTAGAGATTCAGCTGACGTTCAGCGTTCAGTCCTGTCTGAAGGAAAAGAGACTCTTTCACCGCGCGAATGACGGCGCAGCCGATCATCTCGCCCAGCTTGCAGTGTTTTCCAGCGTACGTAAGGCGCAGAGGCGACTCGGCGTCGCTTACTAGAATCGCGCTGTCCGTTCCCGATCCCGTCGCCAGACCGTCTGAATAGCAGCTTGGCGCGAGAAGCTCCTGAAGCGCAGCCGTCTTCGCCTCCGTGCAGGTGACAAGCGCACGCGCCAGCGTGCCGGGCGGAAGGTCGGCGCTGAAAAAGAGCATGATGTTCACCGTGCCGCCTAAGGGGCAGTCTTCGCCCTCGTGCCAGTCTGCCCGATCTCCGGCGCGTCCGCCGTTTTTGTCGATTCCGGCAGTGACTGCCGCCGTGACCGCCGTGCCCCTCCACTCCTCGCGGGCAATCGCCAGAGAGTCCATCTGCGCCGTCGTGATCATGCCGGACACCGTATCGGGATTGAGCCCCAGAGATGACGCCGTGGCGCGAAGATGTTCTTCATACGTCGCCTCTTTCATGACAAACCAGCTTCCGTCAGGCGGCAGACAGTCATGATTAAATACAGCCGTCAGGTGTTCGGCAATTCCGCCGTTGAGCGGCGACGTCGAAAGACAGCGGCGGCGTCCCGTGAATTCAGCGATGACGCTCTGTCCCTGACGCCGAAGGCAGTCGCCGTTTTCAAAGCTGAGCAGAATCATGACCGCGTTTTTTCGCTCACGACAGACGCTGATACGGCGCAAGCCCGATATCGTCAAACGCCAGTCCGTTATACACGGCAAGAGCCATATCCAGAAGAGGGAACATGCAGACCGCGCCGGTTCCCTCGCCAAGATGCATGTCAGCAAAGATCAAAGGCTTCAAACACATCTTTTCAAAAATTTTCAGTTCGGCTGGCTCTGACGACGAATGGCTCGGAATCATGCAGCAGACGCACGCCGGACACAGAAGCGACGCCGTCAGCGCTGCCACCGCGCTGATGAGCCCGTCGATGACAACTGGCACGCGGTAGAGCGCGCCGCCGATAAAAATCCCTGCCATGCCGGCGATGTCAAAGCCTCCGACGCAGCTTAAAACATCCAGAGCGTCGTTCGGATTCGGAGCGTTGACGCGGATGCCTCGGCGAATCGCGTCGATTTTTCTTCGCAGTCCTTCGTCAGAAAGTCCCGCGCCGCGCCCCGTCAGCTTTTGCGGGTCGCAGTTCAAAAAGACGGACGCCATTGCGCTCGACGTCGTCGTGTTTCCGATCCCCATCTCCCCCGTTGCCAGAATCTGAAACCCCCGCTCGCGGCACTCGCGAACCAGTTCAATGCCCGTCATGACCGCGGCGCGCGCCTGCTCGCGCGTCATGGCGCGCCCTTGAGTGAAGTCCTCCGTCCCCGCAGCGACGCGGCGGAGAATCAGACCGGGAGCGTCAACCGCGTTTTTCATGCCCATGTCGACGGGAATGATTTCCGCTCCGGCGCGCCGCGCCATCTGGCAGACGGCAGAGCAGCGCTTCGTCAGGTTGACCGCGACAAGAGACGTGACGCTGCAGTCCGACTGCGACACGCCCTGCACGATCACGCCGTTGTCGGCGCACAGCACGAGCACGGCGCGGCGGTCCAGCTCAACGCGGGCGCTGCCCGTCAGCGCGGCGATTTTCGTTATCAGCTTTTCAAACTCGCCAAGGCTCCCCAGCGGTTTGGCAACGCTGTCCCAGTGCGTCTGCGACGCGTGAAGCGCTGAGGCGTCAGGCGGCGCGATGCGCCTGTTCAGCTCGGCAAAATCAAGAGTGTTCACAGCAGTCAGATCTCCTTATGCAAAAAGAGAGCGTGAGGCGGATTGCTCCGCTCCGCTCTCTCTGATTCAGTTTACGCGCATTGATATGGAACTTAGAAGCGGTGTTCGTATGATATCACAAAGCGGCGCTCCGGCGCGATGTAACCGGACGAGCTGAGAATCACTTCTTTGTCGAACAGGTTGCGCACGGCAAAGCTCACTCTGTTGTCGCCGTTTTTCCAGCCCAGTGAGAGGTTGGCAAGGAAGAAACTGTCGTCCCAGTCGTACACGGAAGTTTTCACCTGTCTGTCAGCGTAGTAGTGCATCTCAAAATCAGCGCTCCACGGGCCGTTCGCGTAGGCAAGAACGCCGACGACATCCCAGCGCGGCATGTCGCTGCGCACCCAGTCGGCGCCTTCCGTCGCTTTCTCTTCGGCGTACGTGTAGGCGACGCCCTGAGTCCAGGAGAATTTGTCTCCGAGGGGCAGCTTAATCTGAGCTTCAACTCCCTTCGCGCGGTATTCGGCGATGTTCTGATATCCGCCCACCCACGTCACAGGATCGGAGAAGTATTTGATCTTGTCCTTCATGTCCATGTAGAACACGCCGACGCTCCACGGCGTGCGCGCTGTCGGGTTCTTAACTCCCAGTTCGTATGACCAGCCGTATTCGGGTTTCAGGTCAGGATTGGGAACGGTGAATCCCCACGCGTCAGCAAGGTTGATCTCGTACAGACTCGGCATGGCAAACCAGCGTCCGGCGCTGGCGTAGATCGTGGAACCGGAATCGAGCTGCCAGCTGAATCCCAAGCGCGGCAGCAGCTCGTCGCGGCTGTCCTGTCCGCTGCCCATGTCCCAGTACTCATAGCGCAGTCCGAGGTCGAGGACGCCGCGCTCGCCGACGGGAGCAGACACTTCGAAGAACGGAGCCAGCTCTGTGCGCTCCTTGTCGTAGTTGTACTCGCCTTTTACTTTTGAGCTTTCATTTTTCAGCTCAACGCCCCACACGCCGCTGAGGCCGAAAATCTTCGACCGGCGGCTGAAGCTGCCGCCCCACGTGACGTCGTCGTAATTCGTCACCGTGGCGCTTGCCGTGTCAAAGCGGTAATAGTAGTCTTTCTGATTCTTGAACAGATACAAAAGCGCCGTGTTAACCCCGTCGTCGTAGCCGACGCTGAATCGGCGGTATTTGTTTTCCTGACGGTCAGTTCCGGTTGACGTTGAGCCGTAATACGTGCTGGTGTTGTCCCAGTCGGACGTGTAGTCGCCTCCCTCTGCAGAGAAGTTCCAGAATCCTTTTTCAAGGCGCAGTCCGTAATCGTTGCCGCGGAACTCAAGCGAGCGGTCGAACGCTCCTCCAAGGGCAGCCGCCTGTTCGGGCGTTCTGAGGCGGATATTGCGCTCGTCTTCCTGCGTGCGCGAATACTTCAGCGTCGCTTTCAGACCGTCTTTGCTGACAGCCGTGCCGCGAACGCTTCCTTTCAGCCAGCCGTCAGATCCCGCCTGTGCCGAAAGCGTCAGACTGCTTTTGTCCGCGCCTTTTTTTGTGATGATGTTGATGACGCCGCCGGCGGCATGAGATCCGTACACGGCAGAGCTGGCTCCCTTGACGACTTCAATGCGCTCCACGGAGTCAAGCGGAATGGAACGCAGATCGTAGGCAAACGAATCGGCGCCGTGGCTGGCGCTGTTGTACGGCATTCCGTCGACGAGCAGAAGAACTTCCGTGGAAAGCCCGCGCACGGACACCGCTTGCGTCTGACTCATTCCGGCGCTGCCGCTGACCCCCTGAACGCCGGGCACGCGGCTTAGGACATCCTGAACCGTCGCCGCCGCGCTGGCTTCAATTTCTTCGCGCGTGACGACATACGTCGGCGCGGAAACTTCTTCCAGCCGCTTGGCAAGGCGCGTTCCCGTCACATGAACTGCCTCAGTTTCAATAATTCCTTCCGCCCACAGAGGCGCCGGAAGCGACGCCAGATAGGCAGCGCAGAAAACGCCCGCACAAACAACGCTTTTCTTCATCATAAAGCCATCTCCTTAATCACATCATAAAGATTAAAACTCATGTATAAAAAAGCCCCCGGCAGAGACAGCTCCGCCAAGGGCATAGAAACCGGTCCGCGAGGGCCGCCCTCGGGCTCTCGCGGTGTTCTGGGGTTCAGTATCGGACTTGGGGAGTAAGGGGGCTCCCCCTATACCGTAGCGGGGCTGTGACGGATTCTCACCGTCTTCCTGAATTCTCAGAACCCGGGGATATCACCCCCGGCGACATCAACTCCTTTCGGACAATCGTAAAAAACTTCGCATTGCAGACGTGCGGAGTCTGATGTTTTCATATTTTATTTTCCAGCAAAAACGCGGGACGTTATCTCCGACAGATATTCGTCAAAATCGCGGCTGCTGTCGGGATAGAGCGTGCTGAGCACGCCGGAGGCGGCAATCTGCCGAGGAGTCCCCTGACGCGCGCGCCCCTGCGAGACGAGAATCAGCCCGTCGCACCAGCGCAGAGCCAGTTCGATATCGTGAAGCGTCACGATGATGCACGTGTGCTCTTCATGAGCGCGGCGGCTTAAAAGCGCCATCAGCTCAACTTTGCGCGGCGGATCGAGGAACGCCAGCGGCTCGTCCATGAGCACGAGCGGAGTGTCCTGACAAAATGCCCGCGCCGCCGACGCCCGCGCCGCCTCGCCGTCCGACAGACTGCTTATTTGCCGGTGCGCCAGGTCTCCGAGTCCAAAACGTTCAATTTCTCCGGCGGCGCGCCGCTTATCCTCGGCGGAAAGCGTCCCGAACCATCCAGTGTGCGGACTGCGTCCGACTGACACGAGCTCTTCAACGGTCAGCCGCCCGTCAGACGGGCGCGCCGTCTGGGCAAACGCCGCGAGGCGCGCCATGCGGGACGGTCTGATGCTGCCAAGAGGAATTCCGTCGATGAGCACCGTTCCGCTCAGGGGCGGCAGAAGCCCCGTCAGCACGCGCAGCAGCGTGCTTTTTCCGGCGCCGTTCGCGCCGAGAAATCCCCACAGCTGTCCGCGCTCGCAGTCAAGAGATATCTCTTCTATCAAGGGACGGTGATAGCCGACAGAGAGATTTCGCGCCGTTACAAATGCCATCACACGCCCTCCCCGTCAATGATCCGGCGGATCAGATCCATGTCCAGCGACTGCCGGACAGTCTGCGCCAGAATGTCATATTGAGATTCTTTATAGCTCTTCCAGTCAAAATCCGGGTTGGGAAGAGAGACGCCTTTTTTCGACGCCAGAGCGTTCAAAAGCGCCCGGCGGCATTCGGCGCTGTCAAAAAATCCGTGCAGATAACAGCCCATGACGTTTTCCTGACAGCAGCCGTCATGACTGCCGTCCTCCAAGACGAGGAGCGGAGACGCGCCGCGCTCGCTCACGCCGCAGTGAATTTCATATCCCTCAAGCTCCGCTCCCGACAGAGGCGCAAAGAACCCTTCGGGATTGAGGACGCGCGCTCTGACGCGCGTGCGCCGTTTTTCGGGATAAAAACGCGTCGAAATGGGCAGAAGTCCCATTCCTGCGACGCTCTTGCCGCTTTCAACGCCGTCTTCGTCAATGATTTCGCATCCCAGCATCTGATAGCCGCCGCATATTCCAATCAGCGGCACGCCGCGGGCAGCCGCGCCTTTGACAGACGTCTCAATGCCGCAGGCGCGCATCCACTCCATATCTGCCGACGTGTTCTTCGTGCCGGGCAAAATGATGAGGTCAGGGGAGCCGAGCTCATGCGCGCGCTCCACGTAGCGCACGCCGACGCCCTCCACGGCGGACAGCGCCGAAAAGTCGGAGAAATTGGAAATTCTGGGCAGCTTCACGACGGCGATGTCAAGAAGCGCCTCCGCAGTACGCGCGCAAAGGCGCGACGAAAGGCTGTCCTCGTCGTCGACGTCAGCGCTGCACCACGGAACGACCCCCGCCGCCGGGCATCCCGTCAGGCGATCCAGCTGTTCAAGCCCCGGGCGCAGAATTTCAATATCGCCGCGGAACTTGTTGACGACATACGCTTTCACCTGAGCGCGCTCATGCGGCTCAAGAAGCGCCAGCGTTCCGGCGATCTGGGCGAACACGCCGCCGCGCTCAATGTCCCCGACGAGAAGAACGGGAATGTCAAGGCGGCGCGCAAGTCCCATGTTGACGAAATCGTCTGATTTTAAGTTGATCTCTGCCGAGCTCCCCGCGCCCTCGACGCATATCAGGTCAAAGCGCGATTCAAGGTCGGCAAACGCGTCGAGCACGACGGGCCACAGCGCGCTCTTCATGGCAAAATAGCCGGCTGCGTCGTAATTCGCGACGGGCTTGCCCATTACGACCAGCTGCGACGTTCTGTCTCCCGTCGGTTTCAGCAGAATGGGGTTCATCTGAACGCACGGTTCGAGTCCGCACGCCTCTGCCTGAACAGCCTGAGCGCGTCCCATCTCCAGCCCGTCGGGCGTGACAAATGAGTTCAGCGCCATGTTCTGAGACTTAAACGGCGCGACGCGGACGCCTTCCTGATGAAAGATCCGGCACAGCGCCGCCGTGAAAAGACTCTTTCCAACGCCTGACATTGTGCCTTGAATCATCAGTCTTTTCGCCATTCAGAATTCCCCCTTTCCCGTGTTTTGTTGAGCGTGTTTAATCGGCGCCCCTGCCCCGCAGGATAACCCAAAGGACGACGGGAACGCCGAGAAGCGATGTCACTGAGTTGAGCGGCAATCCCCCGCTGCCGGCGCGCGACAGGAGGTCAGCCGTCAGAGCCATGACAGCGCCCGTCAGCGCCGTC
>JAXEJY010000263.1:0-3425 GCA_034101315.1 Pyramidobacter sp. | reverse complement strand
TGCCTTTTTTGAGATAGCGTTCACTGAATTCTGCCAGCTTCCCCCACAGGACGATTGGGATAAAGTCAACCTCTTCACGTTGCTCACCATTCTGTCCTCTCCACGAGCGATTCACAGCGATAGCCGTCGACGCAACCGCTGTGTTGTTCGCCGTGTAGCGCACTTCCGGGTCCCGCGCCAGATTCCCGATGAGAATCGCCTTGTTATAGCCTCGCGCCATAACCTACACCTCCGAAGGGTTCTCATCACCCTCCATCGGGATATTTAGTTCACTTTGGTCAGACTCTTTGCGCACAGACACACCCGTCCGATAACTCTTCGCTAAAACCTTTTCCTCAGCGGCGTCAGAGTCCGCAGGAGACTCAGCCTCAGCTGCGGGCAAATCCTCTTCCGACTCCTCCATCTGAATCACCGGCAAGTCAAGAGCAGCACGTTCATCTCGCACATCTGGCGACAGCGCCATATACGACACATCGCGCGCCGTTCCGTCAGCCGCAGCAGCCTGCTGCAAGTCCGTCGTGATCGGCAGATACTTCATGATTGACATCAGCACTGTCTTCTTCGCCATCGCTTCCCAGTCAGTCGCCCATGGGCCAGATCCGTATGCCTGACTGAAGCGTTTTGCGTGAGCGGTCACCCTCGCCACCGGCCACACGTCAAACGCCACACCACCGTTCGTCAGTTTGGCTAAGGCGTATACATGCGTCACCGGCCCTCTGTCCTCCTCTTCAGACGGACGATGTTCAAGCCGCTCATCAAGCCCCATCGAGTAGGCGAAGAAGTCCTTCTCATGCACAACCTCAGCGAAGATACGTCGAATCTGCCCCGACCTCATCGCAAGCGCCAGCATACCCTTATATCCCATCTGAAAGTTCGCGACATACTGCCCCTTCACACGGCGCGGGATCAGGTAGCATTGCCCCAGCTGAGGCGTCATCTCGAGCCCTAGCGCCGCAGCCGTCATCAGCGCCCCTAGCTGACTTGTCACAGAACACTGACTCAGCATAGGATTTGTTCCGTACAGCGTCAGCAGCTGACGTCCGTACCGCTCAGCGTTGTTCTTCAGATGGACAGGAAGAGCCATCGCAATCTGAGGCAGCATTTTTTTCAACACGTCCTGCATACTCTTTTTCACCGGCGCAGAACCCCGCGAATCAAATCTCGACGCCAGCGCGCCGTTCGAACTCGATGATGAAGACATACAAATCCCCCTTACACAGCATATTCTTTCGACAGAGAGAGCCGGAACACACGACCTCCGTCGCCTCTGTATTTATCCTTCAGAGTCTCTACACGTTCCGCCCCAAGTTCAGCCTCCGCCATGCGCTGATAGCTCACAGCACCCGCGCGATTCTTAAACGTGCACAGTCCGCGCAGACCTTCAGCCGTTCCAACAGCATACTGAAGCCGAACCTTCAGCTCGTCCTCTTTCAGCTTCAAAGCCTTTATTTCAGCCTGAACACGTGCCAGCTCCCGCGCGTCTGCGATATCTTCCTGCTCAGGCTCTCTCATCACGTCAAGCGCCCGAGGAAACAGCTCCTTCACATCGTCAGGAGACGACACCGCAGGAGGCACCCCCTGCTCAACGTGATCTTTCCAGAACACCCGTTCAGCCGAGATAATCGCTTCTATAAGGGATTCACCATCAGAATCTCGGTGGATCGCTCGCTGCACATACCTGTTTCCGCCGATAATGGCAGCGATATACATCTTCCGCCAGCCCATTACGCGCATGTAGTGCAGGCACTGAATCCTGTAGTGGTCTGGAACGCCATCATGCTCCCAGCCCTCAGCACCGTATTCGCTCACATTCTTGCACTCAAGCCCCGCGCTTTCGCCTCGAACAACCCTGTCAACATTCGCCAGCATCCACGGGTATTCAGCGTCAGAATACATGAACCCTGACCGGCATACTCTCAGCTTAGGATTCCGCAGCGCAAACTCGCTCGCTACGACGTCCTCCATCACATGCCCAAAGTGCATCCGTTCCTCGCATTTATCTCTTGACGCGACAGACGTCGATATCCCCGTTTTATCCAGATACACCCCAAGAGGCGTGTTCCATGGCGACATACCGCACACCGCCGCAGCGTCACTGCCGCCGATACCCTTTCGCCGAAGCTCAAGCCACTCAGACTCAAGCATTCCAGCTGTACGGCACACCTTAGTCGGACGAGTCATCCTCTTACTCCTCCCCATAAAGCTCCCCCGCTAGGTCTGCCATGCGGGTTTCGTAGTCCTCAGCCCGCAGCGCGTCCATATACGCACGGAACTGCACGCGCTTGTCCGGGCTCATATCTTCGTACACGTCGTTCAGCTCGTCATCATCGAGGGCAAGGATGTCAATCTCAACCATAGATACGATACCTCCGTTGTGTTATAATCAGAGGCGAGGACTGGAGTTCTCGCCTGTTCCGTGAGTCGTTCTGCCTGCCAGCAGAGCGGCTCATTTTTGTTTTGAGCGTTGAAAGCCTCGCAGCGCTTCCATTGCCGCAAAGTGCTTTTCTAAAATCCGCGATATCATCATGCTCATCGACGACAGGTGATGCTCTAGTCCGTACTCAAGCAGTCGATTGTACAGATTGCGATCAAGAGAAACAGAAAACTGCGCTCTGTTATGCGCCATTGCCTTACCGCCAAATCCCGCGCTTATACGCTTCAAGAACTTTCAGAAGCCGACGCTCCCGTTTTGACCAGCCAGGAGGCGGAGATGGAAATGACTTCAATTCTTTCACAAGCTTCACATAGTCGTTCAGAACGCAGTTCAGCGCAGCTCTCATCAGGTCAGTGTCATACTCTGCCGCCTTCCTCCGCGTGCGTTCCGCGTCGCGCTCGTCTTTCATTCTGTCAGCGCACGCCTTCCGCCATCTCGCGTTGTCGCGTTCCTGAGCAAGCTCTCCCCACATCACCCACAGGGCAGACAAGCTCGCCGCCGTCAGTGCAATAGCCCCCGTAGCAGTCCACGTAACCCACCATTCAGAAGTCATGCCTAACCCCGCGCCTTCATCGCAAGTTCCTGACGTTTCCAGAACGCCTTCTTGTGCCACTCAGTCGCGATGATGTAGCCGACAATCGCACCGCCTGTGAAGATAAGCCCTGTGCCAATAAAAGCTTTCAGCATGTCAACCCCTCCTGTCGTGAATGCTCACTTAAACCTTTTCCTCCGCAGATTCCCAAAAGTCGTAAATTTTCTTCAGCGTCTCATCGCTAACAAGAAAACCAGCTTCAGCGTTGTACAGCGTTTGAATCGTTACGCCGATTTTTCTCGCCGCCGTGCTCCGCAGCATTCCCCGTTTAAGACGCGCCAAAACAAGCGGCGGAAGTTCGGTCAAAAACTCATCAAGTCCCAGCTGCTCGCACAGCGTGAAAAACTCCTTATACTTAATGTTGCACTGTCTGCCGTCTTCCACTTGAGCCAGTTTAGA
>JAXEJY010000262.1:0-11380 GCA_034101315.1 Pyramidobacter sp. | reverse complement strand
CGCCATGATGAGAATGTACGCAAAGTACGGCATCGATATCCGCAAACAGCCCATTCTCGTCTATCCCACGCTGCATTATCAAAATGGCGGTGTCCTCATCAACAAGAACGCTGAAGTCGCAAATATCCCCGGTCTGTATGTCGCCGGAGAGGCTGCGGGCGGAATTCACGGCACCAACCGTCTGATGGGCAACAGTCTTCTTGACATCATTGTTTTCGGCCGTATTGCCGGAACGGCAGCCGCAAAACACGCCGCTGTCGCGCACATCGGGACGCCCACGCTCAGCCATGTTGAGCGCTGCGCGGCGGAGCGCAAAGAAGCCGGAGTTGACAGCGACATTCTGTCACCCAAGCTACTCCCTGTCTATACGCATCGCTCTTAAATAAAAAAGCGTTCACAGTCAACGAGTTGTTCATTAACTGTGAACGCTTTTTCGCTGGAGACTGATTAGAAAGACCATCGTCTGTAGAGACACAGCACGCAGACGAACAATGCAAGCGCGGCACACGCGGCTGGAACGCTGCGGACGCTATTAAATGAGACTCCCGGAGCTGAGTCAAACGGAATCCCCTCAGCGGCGGCAAGTCCTTTGATGTTAAGGAGATGAACGACGGGATATCCGCGCTCAAGGGCTCTGCCGACTACTCCGTCGCCGCCTCTTCCGCTCGTGTGAAGCCCGGGGCGAAGGCTGAGGATGTCGGGCGCGTTCCCCATGTTCGCCTCAGAGCCGCCGATACTGATGACGGCTTTCACGCGAAACTGTTCGATAAGCTCCATTTTCCATTGAATGACTTCTTCGAGAGAGTTTTTCACGACGAAGGGTACAGAGTCTTTTGCCGCCTCGGCGCTCATGAGCTCAAGCGCTTCAGGAGGCAAACCGCCGCCCGTTTCCCGTCCGCCGCCGGGCGTGAACGCAAACTCGCGCGTGCGCAAAAAACCGGCAGAGCGAAGCTCTCGCGACATGACAGGCCAGGAGAACTTAGGATCATTCGCTCCCCATGTCGACGCGCCAAGCGATACGACAAGGAGCGGCTGAAGCCCCAGAGATTCAAGAGCGCGCAGGACATTGAACGCCATGCCGGGAAACGACGACGAGGAAAATACTGCCACGGTGTCGCCGCGCTGCAGCCCGAGGCGCTCCATCCATCGCCTGATAACGACAGACCAGCGCGGATCGCACGCCGTCCTCTTTGCCCCCAGCGCACCGAGCGTCGTGCTGAGCGGACTCCACTCAAGCCCTATAAAACCGGTGGCGTGAGGATCGTCCTGGCGCTCAAACTCGCAGCCTGAGGCAATGCGCCGTTCGTACAAGTAGTTCTGCGCCGTCCTGACGGATTCCATGAGACTGCGCTCCTGAGGTGTGACGCCCTGACCTGCCCACACCCACAGCGCGCAGAGCGAGACTGCCAAAACGGCAAGCAGAACGCGGTTTTTCATCAAGGCGCGGCGCTGCCGGGCGCGGTAGTCCTTCAACTCAGCAAGATTCATCACAGGACATCTCCAATCTGAAGAAGAAGTTCCGCGGCAAACGCCGTGAGAATAGTTACCGACGTAAGCGCTGAAAGGGTCTCAAAAACTCCCTGACGCTGCATGTCCGCCGCAATAAGTCCGGGAATGATGAACCCCGCCCACGGCAGCGGAACAAAAAAACGGCTCGCGACAAAGCGAACGGCAAGAGCTAAAATCATCGCGCAGCCAATTCGCGTTCTGCCGTACCAGCCCCAGCGTTTCACGCCGAAATCAAGTACGGGCAGAACAATCAGGGACGCGGCGAGGCACGCGCCGACGCTCAGGGGACTGCGGAGCAGAAGTGCCAATACGCCGGCTGAGACGAGTCCGCCTGAACCATAGCCCGTGCGCCAGCTGAAAATCATTGAGATCGCTATACCGGCGCCCAGCGTTAGAAGCATGAAATCGTTCACAGTTTCAGACTCCCCTCTTCACATGAAAGCTTCAGCTCAAGCGGCAGACCGTACACAGTGTTGCCGCACCCGAACCACGTCTGACCGTCAAGACGGCTTGCCAGCGCGCGCACATCAGGACAGTCAAGCCAGCTGTATGCCAAATCGCTTCGGGGCGGGCTGTCGCCGATGATCAGCACTTCACGCCACGGATTGCCGCTCAGCCAGCTTTCAAAGCACCGAAAACGGTCAATGCGGTCAGCGCGGTGATTGAACAGAACGCCCGTGTCACTCCGACGCCACGCGAGGGACTGAAAAAGCTCTTCAGTTGTCTGGACGTCGTTGGCGGAAAAAGCGAACGCCAAGCGCCCTGAGCCGACAGGAAGGACGCAGAAATCAGCAAAATCCGGCGGCATGGCGCTCATCGCTGCAAGACTCTTTTGGCGGTCAAGACCGGAAAAAAAGCAGACTTCAAGCGCCAGCGCTGTGTTCGCTGCCCTGTGCGGCGGAAGCCCGGCAAAAGGCACGCACGGCAGAAGGCGCAATTTTTTTTCGCGCGCGGCGCACTGCATCGCCTCAGACCCCGCCAGCTGTTTGGGAAGGACGACAGCGCCGCCTTCGGGCAGCGCCGGCAGAAGGGACTTGAGGACGTGAAGCTCATCGGGGCCCCACTGCGATTCATGATCGGGGCGAACATTCGTCAGCACGCTGACAGTCGGCGAAAGCCATCGGGCACACAGTCCCTGTAAGTCCGGCGCGACGGCGCTGTTCTCAAGGACAACCGCTTCGGCATCCCCGGGCACAGTGCTCAGCCACCATTTCATCTCGGCAACGTTGCCGCCGGAGGGGCGCAGAATTGGATTTTCGCCGCTGCACGTCAGCTGGCGCGGCACAACGCCCGTAATGCGGCTGTACGTCTTGAGACCGCATGCGCACAGCGCGGCGTGAATGAGCCTGACGACGCCGCTCTTGCCTCGGCTTCCGGTTACGGCAACACGAATACGCTGATTCATCCTGATCAACCTTTCAAAAAGCCCCTGCCGCCGAATCAATCGATTCCGCGGCAGGGGCTTTCATCATGACAGCGGCAAATATGACGCGGCTAGTCGTGGCTTTCGTGCCGAACAATCTGGACGTCGCCCCAAATGCGCTCGAGCTTGTAAAACTCGCGGGCTTTGACGCTGAAGATGTGAATAATGATGTCTCCGGTGTCAATGAGCGTCCACTGAGCGCTCGACTCGCCTTCAATCTTGTAGTCGCAGCGATGCTGATCAAGGCAGTCAGTGACAGCGTTGACAAGCGCGCGCATGTGCACGTCAGAGTTGCCTGAAGCAACGACAAAACTGTCGGCAATCGGCGTGACGCTGCTGACGTCCATGCTCACAACGTCCAGAGCTCTTTTTGACGACAGCGCTTCAATTACAGCTGTCTGGACAGCAATCATCTTTTCTTCCATAAGGTTTCTGCTCCTTTAATGTGTTCAGCGGCTGGCAAAAATCTTTTTGAGCCGCTCAAGAACTTCTGTGCCGTTGTTCTTTCCAAGAATCAGCGATGCGGCGTAATCTGTCTTTGCCGCGCGCACTAAATTGTCGGGAATGCCGCATAACTGCGCCAGGCGTTTCGCCGTTTCGCTGCTCTTTCCTTCGGGATACTGAACAAGGCAGTAGCGGAAATCAGAGTGGCGGGCGTTGCCTGTATAGCCGACTTCTATGCCGCCTTTTTCCAGCACGCCGGTGAACTCTCTGGCAAAACCTCTGCGTCCAGTTCCGTTGAGAACGGCAATCGGCTCTTTAAACGCGGCAATGATTTCAGACGCGTCAGGCGCTGTCTGCGGCGCAGAGGCGCTGTTTGAGGCATTCGGCGTCTTGCTCACATCAGGAGCAGCTGTCACGTCGGGCTTATCCTTTGCAGACATTTTATCCTGCTGCGCAGCAGTCGGGGTGAGCTGCGTCGACGTCGACTGAAGATCGGGAATCCAGTAGCTGACGTTGCCGATGTACGCCGCACTGCCGGGCATCGTAAAAAATCGGATGTTTTGACGCTTGATGTCCTTCAGATGACCTGCAAGCTGAATTGCCGTTTTGAGCGGGATATCCGTTTTGATCTCTGAGAGGGTCAGCTCGACCAATTCAGGAATCCGCGGGATGATCGCCGGCGAAAGGACTTTGTCGAGAAACGCTTGAGCGAACTGCTGCTGGCGTTTCATGCGCCCCTCGTCGCCCAAGGCGTCGTGGCGGAAACGGACGTATTTAAGTCCCGTCTCGCCGTTCATGTGCTGTTTTCCGGGTTTGATGCTGATGTGGAGATTTTGGGCTTTATCCCTGTACTCCATTCTGCGCGCAACATTAATCTCAACTCCGCCGACGGCGTCGACAATTTTAGGAAACGACGCGTAATTCAGAATGAGATAGTAATTAATGGGAACTCCCGTCAGGTTGACAACCGTGTCGCGCAGAAGGTCTATGCCGCCGTAGGCGTACGCGTGGTTCAGCTTTTGCTGTTTCTTCTGCCCTTTAATGGAAACGCGCGTGTCCCGAGGGATCGACATCACAGCAGCAGCTTTTCTGTCAAGGTCAATTCGAGCCAGAATAATTGTGTCAGAGCGATGGACACTGTCCAGCTCATCCACTCCGAGCACAAGCAGATTGAGCGTTCCAACCTGCTCATCGTAGCTAATGCTCTTCTTAATCTCGTCCACGCCGGTGTTCATGAGCGTGTAAAAGCGGAGCGCCGCTCCGACCGACAGCGACGCCAGCACAACCAGCACCGTGGCGATAATGCTTCCGCGTCTTCGTTTCATTTCAGAAGATCACTTCTCCTCCCTGCGATACTCCTTGTACAGACCTCTTTTGTAAATGTACTGCTCCACGGGATGGGGCAGAAGATATCTGAGGTTTTCCCCTGCAGCGACACGATGGCGTATTTCAGTGCTCGAAATGGACAAAAGCGGAATCTCAAGCCGCAGCACTTTTGAGCGGACTTCCGGCGGAAGGTTTTCAAGATGATAGTGTTCATAGTCATATCCGGGGCGGTCCGCCGCAACAATCGTGCAGAGTTCGGGAATTTTTTCGTACTCCGCCCACGTATGGAGCGACATGAGCGCGTCGATGCCCGTGATGAAGAAAAACTCGACTGACTGATCGGCATACCAGTATCTCATCTCGCGCAGCGTGTCAACGGTATGGCTGGGGTCTTCTCTGTCTATTTCAATCCGCGACACTGTGAAGTCTGGGTTATCGAGCGTGGCAAGAAACGTCATCATATAGCGTTCTTCTGCCGGAGTGACTCTCTGAGCCGCTTTCTGATACGAGTTGCCCGTCGGGACAAATATGACCTGTTCAAGAGAAAGAGCCACAAGCGCTTCCTGAGCCGCAAGAAGGTGTCCGAAATGAATCGGGTCAAACGTGCCGCCCATAATGCCGATACGGCGGGGAGTCGTGACGCTCATCTTCAATATGCTTTTTCCGGCTCAAACGTGAAGGACAGCTCGCCGATATTGATGGTGTCGCCGCGAACAGCGCCGGCATCCTCCAGCGCCTCTTCGACTCTGTACTGACGCATGAGGCGCATAAGTCGAATCGGAGCCTCTTCCTGGCTGAAATCGTAGCGCAGAACAGCGTTTTCAATGCGCTGATGGACGACGCGGTAGACGTTTTCAGCTTCTTTCACGATACGCGGTTTGCCGCCGACTGCCACAGCCATATCGACAGGGATGTCGTACAGCCGGTATGACCCTTTGGGACGAGGATTGGCGCGGACGATGTCTACGATAGCTGAAATCAGTCCGTCGATACCGTCCCCGCGGACAGCGCTGGTCACGACAACAGGAATGTTCTTCTCCGCGAAAAAATTCTTCAGCTGCTCAGTTAAAGAATTGTCGCCGAGAAGGTCTGTCTTGTTCAGCGCGACCATGTACGGACGCGAGACGAGCTCTGCATCGTAATGTCTGAACTCGTCAAGGACGATCCGCCACTGGTCGAGGACGCCGTCGTACGTTCCCTGCGACAGGTCAAGCACGTGAACGTTGACGCGCGTTCTCTCGATGTGACGCAAAAAATAGTGCCCCAGCCCTTTATTTTCATGCGCTCCCTCAATCAGTCCGGGGACGTCTGCAATGATGATCTTCTGATCGTCTACAGCAAGAACGCCGAGATTTGGAGAAAGCGTCGTGAACGGGTATCCCGCGATCTTGGGATTAGCGTTGGAAACTGCCTTAAGCAGGCTGCTCTTTCCGGCGTTGGGAAGCCCTACAAGCGCCACGTCGGCGATCATCTTGAGCTCAAACTTGATGTCGAGTTCTTCCCCCGGCGCTCCCTTTTCGGAGAAACGAGGCGCTCGGCGCGTAGAGCTCGCAAAATGCGCGTTCCCTTTGCCGCCTCTGCCGCCGCGCGCGACGACGCATTTGTCGCCGGGCTCGACGAGATCGGCAATGGGATTGCCCTCCGCAGCGTTGTAGATAATCGTGCCGCACGGCACGTAAGTCGTTAAATCTTTTCCGTTTGCTCCGAAACAGAGCGCCCCGCGTCCGGCGGCGCCGCGCTCGGCCTCAAAGCGGTGGTTGTACTGGTAGTCGGCAAGAGTCAGCAGGTTTGCCGCCGCTTCGACGATGACACTGCCTCCGTTGCCTCCGTTGCCGCCGTCAGGACCGCCCTTGGGGACAAACTTCACGCGGCGGAAGCTGACGCAGCCGTCACCGCCGCTTCCGGCTTTAACATGAATCCGAACTAAATCAACAAATTTCAGAGTAAACACCTCGTTCAGCCGAAAAGAGATGTTTCGGCGTATAAAAAAAGAGCCCCTGCATGCGCAAGGGCTCACGAGAAATCTGCGTGCCGCCTTCGCGGTAGAGGGATTACTCGACGACTACGATTTTACGAGCACCCTTCGTGGTGAACTTAACCACGCCGTCTTTGGTGGCGAACAGGGTGTAATCTTTGCCAAGACCGACGTTGAGCCCAGGGTGATACTTCGTGCCGCACTGGCGGACGATGATGTTGCCCGCTTTAACGACACAGCCTTCGGTCTTTTTCAGTCCAAGACGCTGAGCGTTGGAATCGCGGCCGTTCGTGCTGCTGCTCTGACCTTTTTTATGAGCGAAAAACTGTAAATTAATTCCCTTGAAAAGCATTATAAGGCACCTCCACATATTTCACGTAACTTCCGTATGACTGTGCTGTCTCGCAGAGCGTTCTGGCAATTGTCTCTGTCAGGACACGGAGTTCTCTGCTTCCGTCGTCTTTCCAGCTCAGTTCTATTACTGCGCGTTCTTCGTCAACATGCGAATCAACGTTCTGACCCAAAATGTCGGCCAGACCGATATGCAGTGTCTGCACAAGGACGCTGACAGCGGCGCAAACTACATCAGATCCCTCTTGAGCGTATCCGCTGTGACCGGTAACTTTCAGCTTCAGAGGGATGCCGTTCTGACGATAGACTTCAACTACCGTCACTAGGCGTTGATGCTGTCGATCGTCACAACCGTGAAAGGCTGACGGTGTCCGCGGAAGCGACGCTGGTTCGTTTTGTTCTTATATTTGAAGACGATAACTTTCTTGGCTTTGCCGTTTTCGGATACAGTGCCAGTAACCGTTGCGCCGGCAACCAGCGGAGTTCCGACTTTAACGGACTCTTCGCTGCCGACCATAAGAACTTTGTCAAAAACGACGGAAGCGCCCTCTTCAAGACCAAGCTTTTCAACAAGGACTTTCTCGCCGGGCGTTACTCTGTACTGCTTACCACCTGTTTCAATGATTGCATACATACCTTTTTCCTCCTCTCGCTGACGCCGGTATCTCTGCGCAAGAGATTTACAAAACCTGCGCCATGCGGTTTAACCATGACATTTTATCTGCTTTCTACGAATCCGTCAACTGAAAAAACAACCGAAAGATGAATTTTTCCCCATAAAAAAAGAGACCTTACGGTCTCTTTTTATCATCTTGAAGAGTTTATTTCGGAATCAGCAGTCCGTATCCGCCGGCGTCGCGCTTGTAGACGACGTTTACTTTTCCGCTTTCAGCGTCAAGGAACACGAAGAATGAATGCTCGAGAAGATCCATCTGCATGACTGCTTCTTCAGGCGACATCGGGTGCAGGTCAAAGTGTTTGACTTTTTCAATCTTCCCGGGGGCAGTCTCTTCTGTAATCGCTTGGTCAGTAAAACTGAAATCTGGCGTCTTCAGATGCGATCTGTCAATAAGATATTCTTTATGACGGCGAACTCTCCGCTCAAGGTTTTTGAGCGCGAGGTCAAATGCTTTGCGAAGGTCCGGGTCTTTTTCTTCTCCTCTCATGATCACGCTGCCGACATTTGCCGTCACTTCAACAATGCGGCAGTTACGAGCCATTTTTACTGCAATCTGGCTGTTCTCAATGCGATGGAAGAATTTCTCCATCTTTGAGAGCTTGCGCTCCATATACTCCTTCAGGTCGCCTGGAACTTCGACGTTTCTTGTCACAAAACGAATCTCCATATGCACGTCCTCCTTCCTAACAACCGCCTGCCGTTTTCTACGGCGCGAATTTATTGTATCACCAGAACAAAGGGCTGACAACACAACTCCACAATATAATACATAATACATATCGAAATTTCCGAAAAAGTCATCTGCTACTGGATTTTTTAGCTCTATTCTGCTTAAATAACATTCAGATGCTTTTCATAAAATTCAATAGGAGTGATTTGCTATGTCCCTCGGTCTTTCGAAAAAAGCATTGAACCTTCAGCCGTCCGCTACGCTCGCCGTTACAGCGCGCGCAAAAGAAATGAAGCGCGACGGAAAGCCTGTCATTTCATTCGGTTCCGGCGAGCCTGATTTCAACTCACCACAGGCCGTTGTCGACGCCGCTCGCGACGCCATTGCCAAAGGCTACACGCACTATACCGCCAACAACGGCATCCCTGAACTGCGCGAAGCCGTCTGCGCTTATTATAAAAAGCACTTCAACCTTGACTATTCAGCGTCAGAAGTCCTTGTCGGCTCCGGCGCAAAGCCGATTCTCTACTGCGCGCTCGCAGCCATTCTCGATGAAGGCGATGAAGTGATCGTTCTTGCTCCGGCGTGGGTCAGCTACGTTGAGCAGATTCGTCTGTGCGGCGGCAAAGAAGTTCTCGTAGAGTGCGGCGACACGAACAACGTTCCCTGCCTCGACAGGATCAAAGCGGCTGTTACGTCCAAGACGAAATGCATTATGCTGAACAGCCCCAACAACCCCTCCGGCGCTGTTTATGACGAAGAGATCATGAAAGGAATCGCGCAGATCGCCCTCGACAATGACCTGATCATCCTTAACGATGAAATTTATGAGCGTCTTGTCTACGGCGACACGAAGTTCGTCCAGATCGTTTCTGCTTGCCCTGCCGTTAAAGACCGCGTCATCAACATCAACGGTGTCAGCAAGGCATTTGCCATGACAGGCTGGAGAATCGGCTACGGCGTCGGACCGGCAAAATACATCAAAGCCATGGGAAGCATTCAGGGACATTTGACCTCAAATGCCTGCTCTGTCGCTCAGTACGCCGCAGTCGGCGGTCTTACCGGCGCCGACGACACCGACGTTGAAACCATGCGCAAAGCGTTCAGCGCACGCCGCGATCTTGTTTTCTCAATGCTTGACAAAATTCCGCAGATCTCCTATGTCAAGCCGAACGGCGCGTTCTACGTCCTTGTTGACTTGAAGAAACTCCTTGGCAAGAAGCACGACGGCAAAGTCCTTACCGATGACGCTGTATTCTGCGCCGATCTCCTTGAAAAGAAATACGTCGCCATCACCCCGGGCAGCGCGTTCTTCGCCAACGGCACGATGCGCATTGCCTACTCCAACTCTGAAGATGAAATCCGCGAAGGATTGAACAGAGTTGCAGAATACATCGCTGAAATTCAGTAAAATAAGCAGTCCATATACAAGCAGCCCGCTGCAACTCCTGCGGCGGGCTGCTGTTTCTGTTTTCAGACGCGAATCGCGACGGATTAAACGCTTGATAGGGTTACAGAGAACTCATCAGAACTTTTACAGCGATAGCGCACAGAACTATGCCGCCAAAGAGCTCAGCGCGGCTTCCGAGTTTTTCTCCAAGCCGCCAGCCGACACGCGCGCCGGGCAGACAGAGGGCGAACGTTGACACTCCCGACCACACTGCCAAGGGCAGCGCGCCGCCGTGCGTGAACTGAAGCGAAAAACCGACGGCTAACGCGTCGAGCGATGTCGCGACGGAAAGGATAATCAAGTTCTTGAATCCGAACGCCATCGAGCAGTCGCAGGAGGCGTCGCTGAACGATTCTCGGATCATGTTCACCCCTACGTAGGCGATCATCGCAAAGCCAATCCACCCAGCCCAATCGCTAAAGACCCCGGCAAGCCCTGAAGCGGCAAGAGCGCCGATAAGCGGCATAGCAAACTGAAAGAAGCCGAACGCTGACGCAATCTCCGCAGATTGTTTAAGGCTGAGTCCGCTGCAGCAGATTCCCATGCAGAGAGAGACAGAAAACGCGTCCATCGACAGCGATACTGCTGTGGCAAGGACTTCAAGTCCAGGATAAAAATTCAAAAGAATCCCCCGCTCTTTTTCAAAAGGATTTAAAATTTGATTCACAAAAATCAGCGGTTTGTTATTATACAACACTTGCGACGTCTTGAGAAATAGTGTATTATTCTCATGCCGTTTTTTCGTTTTTGCATTTATATGTTAACTTTTAAGGAGGTTATTTTATGCTGGAATCGCTTTTCAAAATCAGGGAGTCGGGCAGTTCTGTTCGCTCAGAGATTATGGCTGGCATCACCACGTTCATGACCATGGGATACATCATTTTTGTCAACCCAGGGATCATGAGCAACGCCGGAATGCCCTTCGGCGCGGTGATGGTTTCAACGTGCCTTGCCAGCGCTTTTGCAACGCTTCTCATGGCTTTTCTCGCGAACTATCCCATCGCTCTGTCAACAGGCATGGGGCTGAACGCTTTCTTCGCCTTCTCAGTCGTCCTTTCGATGAAAATTTCCTGGCAGGTTGCCCTTGCCGCTATTTTCGTAGAAGGCGTTCTTTTTATTCTTCTGACGCTTACTCATCTGCGCGAGTCGGTTGTCAACAGCATTCCCAAGTCGCTTAAAATCGGCATCGCCACAGGCATCGGATTCTTCATTGCCCTCATCGGTCTCATCGGCTGCGGCATTGTCGTCGACAACCCTGCAACGCTTGTCGCCCTCGGCGATCTCACCTCCAAGCCTGCGCTCGTCGCCATCTTCGGTTTCCTCGTCATTATCGCCCTTGAATGCCGCCACGTTAAAGGCGCTGTCCTCTGGGGCATTCTTGCAGCCACTGCTGTGTCAATTCCGGCAGGACTCACCAAAGTTCCTGAGAGCTTTGTCTCAATGCCGCCTTCAATCGCGCCTATTTTCATGAAACTCGACTTCTCTCAGATCGGAACTGCCGCGTTCTGGGGCGTCGTCTTTACGTTCTTCTTCGTCGACTTCTTTGACACAAT
>JAXEJY010000261.1:0-2005 GCA_034101315.1 Pyramidobacter sp. | reverse complement strand
AGTACGTCAAGAAGTAGCCGCCATGAGCCTATTTCTTATCCGCGGCGCGCTTGAGCAGGGACTTCTGTATAGTCTCGTCGCGCTGGGACTCTACATGTCCTACAGGACGCTCGACATCGCCGACCTCACCGTCGACGGCAGCTTCACGCTCGGCGCCGCCGTCTCCGCCGCGCTCACAGCCGCCGGACATCCCTTTGCGGCAATTCCATGCGCCGTTTTCGCAGGGAGCGCTGCCGGACTGGCAACAGCGCTTCTCCAGACAAAGCTGCGCGTCCAGTCAATTCTTGCAGGGATCATCACCATGACGGCGCTGTACTCCGTCAACCTCAAGGTGATGGGCGGACGTTCCAATCTGGCGCTTCTGCGGCTTGAAACAGTCTTTTCAGCGTTCAAAAAAATTCTTTCTCCGGCGCTGGCGCCGTACTCAAAGCTCATTCTCGCCGCGGCAGCCGCGATTTTCGCCGCCGCCGCCGTCGCGTTTTTCCTGCGCACGCGCCTTGGTCTGTCTATCCGCGCCACGGGCGACAACCGCCGAATGGTCAGCGCCTCATCGATCAATCCCGAGTTCACCATCGCCGTCGGGCTGTGCGCCGCCAACGCGCTTACTGCCGCCAGCGGAGCGCTGGTCGCTCAGTATCAGCAGTTTTGCGACATCACCATGGGCACTGGCATGGTCGTCATCGGCTTGGCATCGCTCATCATCGGCGAAGTCATCACCGGCGCCAGCAGATTTCCGTCAGTGCGCCGCGGCGTAATTGCCGCCGTTGCCGGAGGCGGCATCTACTGGCTTCTCATCGCCGGCGCCATTTCGTCGTCAGTTTCCGCCAACGACCTCAAACTTCTGTCCGCAGTCATCGTCGCCGCCGCTATCTCGTGGCCGACAGTCATCAGCAAAGTTCAATTTGCCGCGAAGAAAAGGAGGGGGCGCAGACAATGCTGACGCTTCACGCCATCTCAAAGACGTTCGACCCCGGCACTGCCAGCGAGAAGAAAGTGCTGGACAATTTCAGCCTTCATCTGGACAAGGGCGAGTTCGTCACCCTCATCGGCTCAAACGGCGCGGGAAAATCAACCGTCATGAACGCCGTCAGCGGCAGTTTCTACGTTGACAGCGGCCAAATTCTGCTCGACGGGCAAGACATCACCTACATGCGCGACTACAAGCGCGCCCACTTCATCGGACGACTGTTTCAGGACCCCATGCAGGGGACTGCCCCGTCAATGACCGTCGAGGAAAACCTGTCGCTGGCGTATCTGCGCAACGCGCACGGCGTGTCGCCGTTTGGGCTGAGCGCGCGCGACCGCGCCCGTCTGCGCGACTACGCCGCCAGTCTGGAACTTGGACTTGAAAACAGGATGGGCGCCCGAGTCGGACTTCTGTCAGGCGGTCAGCGCCAAGCGCTGACTCTGCTCATGGCGACCATCGTCACGCCGCGTCTGCTTCTGCTCGACGAACACACCGCCGCGCTCGATCCGGCAACAGCCGAAAAAGTTCTGGCGCTGACGCAGAAAATCGTCGCAGAAAACAACATCACCTGCATGATGATCACGCACAACATCTGCTCCGCCCTGGAGCTGGGCAGCCGGACAATCATGATGGACAACGGCAGAATTGTGTTCGACATCCAAGGACAAGAGCGCGCCGAAATGACTGTCTCTGCCCTGCTTGAACGCTTCAAGACCGCCGTGCAGAAAAATCTGGACAACGACAGAATGCTCTTGAGCTGACCGCGACAGTGCATACAAAAAAAGCAACAAACGCCGCAGCCCTGTTTTCCGCCATGGAAACGGGGCTGCGGCGTTTATGTTCAGAGCAGACTCTTTTTAAGACAACCTGTTACGCCGTCGCGTTCTCTTGCCGCGCGCGGCTGAGCATATCCGAAAAACTGCGCCGGATAACCGCCGTTTCGACGCCAAGGGAAACAACATCTGCGCCTATGCTATTCCACTCTTTCAGCTCCTGCGCCAAGTTCTTTGAGAAGCCGTCGAGCTGGGGCGAAATGAT
>JAXEJY010000260.1:0-6295 GCA_034101315.1 Pyramidobacter sp. | reverse complement strand
CAGGGACGATCGATTGAGTCTCAGAGCGCGCACACGCGCGAACTTGAAGAGTTCCTGCTGAAACAGCCTGAGACGAAAAACGTCACGTCGTTCATCGGCGGCGGCGCGCTTCGCTTTATTCTGACGTACACCACGGCTGACCCGAACACGGCGTACTCGCAGCTTCTCGTCGAGGCAAAAACGCCCGCAGACGCTGACGTGCTGATTCAAAAGACTGACGAGTTCCTCAAGGAGTCAATGCACGACGTCCGCGGCGTCAGCAAGCTGTTTGCCAAAGGCTCAAGCAGCGGCCCCAAGATTGAAGCGCGATTCTACGGCGACGATCCTGCTGTGCTGCGAGACCTTGCCGCGCAGGCATGCGCGATTATGGAGCAGGACAGCTCCATCGAATTTGTCCGCACTGACTGGCGCGAACCCGTCAAGGTTCTGCGTCCCCAGGTGGCAAAAGACCAGATGAGCGCCCTCGGACTGACGCGTCCTGACATCAACCAGGCGATTCTGACGGCGACGACGGGATACGCCGTCGGCGTCTACCGCGACGGCGACAAACTGCTCCCCATCCTGTCGAGCGTGCCCAAGAATGAGCGCTACCAGATTGACCGGCTTCTGTCCTCACCCGTCTGGGCGCCTGCCGCCAACAAGATGACGCCTCTGGGAGCCGTTGTCACCGACATCAAAACCGTCTTTGACAACGCCATCATCCACCGCCGCGACCGCAGCCGCGTCATCACGGCGCAGGCAGACGTCAGAATCGGTCAGAACTCGACGGAAGCGTTCAACAGAGTTCGCTCGAAAATTGAAGCCATTCCTCTGCCCATCGGCTATCAGCTGAAATGGGGCGGCGAGTATGACAGCCAGCAGGAGGCGCAGGGCGGCCTGTCAAAGCTGATCGTTCCGTGCATTCTTCTGATGTTCACCATCACCGTGTTCCTGTTCAACGGATTCAAACAGCCGATTATCATCTTCCTCTGCATCCCTCTGATCTTCATCGGGGTCACTCCGGGGCTTCTTCTTATGAATTCGTCGTTCAGCTTCATGGCGCTTTTGGGCGTTCTCAGCCTCGTCGGGATGCTGGTGAAGAACACCATTGTCCTTCTGGAGCAAGTTGCGTCCGACTTCGCCAGCGGGCGAGACAGATATGAAACGATCGTCGAATCAGGCGTCAGCCGTCTGCGCCCCGTCTCCATGTCAGCTCTGACGACTGTTCTCGGCATGTGCCCGCTCATCTGGGACCTCCTATTCTCGTCGATGGCGATTACCATTATGTTCGGACTTGCAGTCAGCACTGTCCTGACGCTTTTGTTCGTACCCGTTCTGACGGCTGTATTCTACAGCGTTCCTTCGCCGAAAAAATAACACGTGTTTCAAAGGAGTTTTTCAGACAATGCGCCGGAAACTTTCACTGGCTTTTCTTATCCTCGCAGTCTCAGTCACAGGATTTCTGCTGCTGCGGAGCGTCTTTGCCCCGCCGCTCAAAGTCACGATGATCCTGTCGGGCAGCGCAACGGACGGGTCGTTCGGAGCTCAAGCAGTTGCAGGACTTCACCGCGCACAGGAGACGCTGAACGTCAAAACAGAGTACCTTGAATGCGGCAATTCTCCGCTCAATCACCTTCCAAATCTGGCGGCGGCAGCGGCGCGTTCTGATTTCATCATCTGCGTCGGATCGCCTCTGTCTGAGCATCTTACCGCGGCGGCAGAGGCGAATCCCCGCCTGAAGTTCGCCATTATCGACGGCATTGCCTCAGCGCCGAATATCGTCTCCGTGTTTTTCCGCGCCAATGAGAGCAGTTATCTCGCCGGAGCGCTGGCAGCAGAGCTGACGCCGCCGAATCAGCCCGTCGGCATTGTTATCGGCTGCGCCCTTCCCATCATGAAGGACGTTCAGACAGGATTTGAAGCCGGCGCCAAAAGCGTCCGTCCCGATGTTCAAATTCTGACAGACGTCGTGGGCAGCTGGCAGGACCCCGCCGGCGGCGCACGATGCGCGCTCAGTCAGCGCGAGCGCGGCGCGCACGTCATCTTTCAGGCTGCCGGCGGCAGCGGAATTGGCGTGATTGAAAGCGCCGCCAAAGGACAGTTTTTGGCAATCGGCTGCGACATGCCGCAGGACAGCCTCGCTCCCTGCTGTGTTCCGGCGTCAGCCGTCAAGCGCGCTGACACAGTCGTCTGCGACCTCATCAAAGCGGCAACGCAGAACACGCTTCCCCTTGGGAAAATTCTGAGTCTGGGAATCAACGAAGGCGCTGTCGGGCTGGAATGGAACACACAGCCCGGAAATGCCATTGTGCCGGCTGAGGTCAAGGCGCGAATCAACGCCCTCAGCAGCGCCGTCCGCAGCGGAGAGCTGAAAGTTCCCAGCGCGTTTTAACCCCGCTCTCGCAATAGCAATAAAGAAGCACGCTCCTCCACTTCACGGCAGGCGCGTGCTTCTTTTTTTATTTATGCGTAATGCTCCCTTCTCTTTCGCAAATGAAAAAATCATTTCCGTATAAAAACTCTTGCGCAAAGACTAAAAATGGAATATCATATCCGAAATTCCGGATTTGAGCTCACGATTCGGAAAACAGGGATTTTCCGTGCATCGCGCGGGAAATTCGCCATGAAAGGAAGAGAGTTTATGGTTCTTGAGAAGTTACCCGTCCTCAAAATCGGCAAATACCAGCCCCGCTTCCCCATCATTCAGGGAGGCATGGGCGTCATGATTTCAGGCCCCAATCTCTGCGGCGCTGTGGCTGCAGCCGGCGGAGTCGGCACGCTGGCGACAGTGGGGCTCGGCATGGCGGCGGCGTCGTGCGGCGTCGCCAACGTCATGCAGAAGAACATTGAAGCGCTGAAGGAGTTCATCGCCCGCGCGCGCGCACATGCAAAAGGCGGCGTCATCGCTGCCAACTGCATGTGCGCTCTGACCGACTACGAAAAACAAATTCGAGCCGTCTGCGAGGCAGGCGTTGACATCATCATCTCCGGCGCAGGTCTGCCCTTGAAACTGCCTGAGCTGACAAAAGATTTTCCCGACATCGCTCTTGTTCCGATCGTCAGCAGCCTGAAAGCGGCGGACATTATCGTGCGCCGCTGGACGCGCCACTTCAACCGCATTCCCGATGCGTTCGTCGTCGAAACTCCCAACGCCGCCGGCGGACACCTCGGCGCGAGCAGCGAAGAGCAGGCGATGGACAAAAAGCTCTCCCTCGAGACAGTAATTCCGGAGCTCGTCGCCTGGCTGAAGGAGAAAAAGCTGAACATACCCGTCATCGCCGCCGGCGGCATTTTTGACCGCAAGGACATGCTTCACGCTTTTGAGCTGGGCGCCAGCGGCGTTCAGATGGGAACGCGCTTTGCCGCGACGGTTGAGGGCGACGCGTCTGACGGATTCAAGCAGGCGTACGTCAACGCGAAAGAAGAGGACGTCGTTTTGCTTCAAAGTCCCTGCGGCCTGCCCGGACGCGCCATCAAAAGCCCCATGCTCGAACGCTATTTCAGCGCCGTTCAGAAAAAACTCGATCCATGCATTGCAAACTGTCTGAGTCACTGCGTCTACAGGAACACGCACAAGACGTTCTGCATCGCCAAAGCCCTGATCAGCGCATTTCAGGGGAACTGGGAGAACGGTCTGTTCTTCTGCGGCTCAAACGTCGGCAGAGTGAAAAAAATACAGCGCGTCAAGGAGATATTTGACGAGCTCATGGGAACGGCTGAACCCGAAAACTCAAAAGCATAACGTCTCAGAAGAAAACAGAGCGCCTGCAGCCCTTCACACAGGACAGCAGGCGCTCTTATTCATGTTTCGCTCTTAAAAAAGCCGCGCAGCTTACGAGAAAATCGTCTTGACTCCCCACGCGCCGCCCAGCTTCAGCTCAACCGTTCGGGAAACGACCGTGCGCCCGCTGCGCTTCTCGTCAAGAATGCGCAGAAAACCGGCGTCGGAGAGGTCTTTTATCGCCGCGCTGACCGTTTCCTCTGGCATTTCAAGGGAGCGTGCAAAATCTTCAATGTTTATCTCTGAACCGCTGCGGCACACCTGCCAGTGAAACAGCACAAGCCAGTTCCACAGCCCCATATCGGGCTGATTCATCTGTCTGAACCAGTCAAAAAGATCGTTGCCCGAACAGCTGGCAGCGTAGGGTTTTCTGGCAGCAGGCGTCCGGCGCGACGCGTCGCATACTTTTTTCGTCACTGGCGTGCCGTGAGCCGACCTTAAATTCCGCAGGGCGTCTTCGATGTTCTCACCAAGAACGCAGTTCATCTTTCTTTTCATGTCTGTTGTCAGGCAGCCAGAAGGGCTGCGCCTCTCCTTTCCTCCAAGATGAAGCAAAATTCTTCACGCGAGCGCGTCGTGCGTTTGTTTGAATCAGACGCTTTTTTAGCGCGCGCATACACCGTAAAAAAGCCGGAAAAGACGCATAGAACGCGCCCGCATTCGCGAGATGCTGTTCCATTTATCATTTTCATCTTCAATTTAAGTTTATCACACAGCGCGTGCTTTATCACTCTTTTTCTTTGCAGTTTCCGGGTCTATAATGTATTCAATGCATTATTTTGCAGAAAAACGAAACGCCGTTCTGTCTTATGAAACGCTCTTTAAACACATGCGAACAACTCTCTGTTTTCAGAAACAAATTTTTATGATAGGATATCGCCAGAACTGGATAAATGCCGTTTCAGCCCGGGGAATTCGGTGAAAGACCGAAGCGGCCCCGCCACTGTGAGCGCACGTATTCACGCGCAAGTCAGGTTACCGGACTGAGATGAGGAAGAGACGATATCTGCGCGGGCGGAGTCGTCCGCGAAAGAAAGATTATTACGTCTCTCTCTTCGTCGAAAAAAGCAGGCTGCCCGCATCGGGCAGCCTGCTTTTTCTATGCGTATTTTTCCTTTTCAACTGTTCTCCGCTTTCGCGGGGAAATTTTGCGTTTTGTGCAGGGAAGGAAGTTATCCGATGACTGAAGAGAAAAAACAGACAGAAGCGCTGCCTCCTGTGAGTTTTGAGGAGTTCAGCATGCCAGACTACGCCCAATGGAAGGCTGAAGCTGAAGCAGCTCTTAAGGGCGCGCCGTTCGACAAGAAGATGTTCACGCAGACGTTTGAAGGAATCCGTCTTGAACCTCTGTACACGGCAGAAAACGTCAAAGGACTCAGCGCCGAGACAGATTTGCCCGGCGAATTTCCGTTCCGGCGCGGGGTTCGCGCCGCCGGCAGCGCATGGAAAATTGCTCAGGCGTGCAGCCCGTCCGATCCGAAAGAAGCATGCCGCGTACAGCGTCAGGAGCTGGATAAAGGAGCGACAACCGTTCACCCTGTGCTGGACGCCGCCTCGCTCTGCGGGCGCGACTTGCCGGAAGAGGGAAAACGCGGCATCGCAATGAACGCTTTGGAGGACTGGGAAGCTTTTCTTGACGGAATTGACCTGCGCGCAGCTGATCTGCACATGCATGCCGGAGCGTCATCTGTTCCTCAGCTTGCCATGCTCGCCGCGTGGGCGCGCGCTCACAGCATAAAGCCCTCTGAACTGCGCGGCTGCATCGGCGCTGACCCGCTGGCTGCTGCGGTTCGCTCCGGCAGTCTTCCGCGTCCTCTTGATGAGCTGTACGATGAGATGGCGCACTCAATTTTGTGGTGTGAAGCTCAGCAGTGTCCTCTCAAGACAATCCTCGTCAGCGGCACTGTCTACGGCGAAAGCGGGGCGAACGCCGTTCAGGAAAGCGCTTTCGCGCTTGCCGAAGCTGCCGCGTTCATGCGCGCGATGCTCCGACGCGGCATTGACCCCGACACGGTATGCCGGCATATGCGTTTTTCCGTTGCCCTTGGAGCAAATTTCTTCATGGAAATTGCCCGTCTCAGAGCGCTCCGCCTCCTGTGGGCAAACATCGCACAGGCTTTCGGCTGCTCTGATGAGTCGTGCAGAATTGACGTGTTCGCCCGCACGTCGCCGTTCACACTCACAGAATATGATCCCTACGTCAACATTCTGCGCACGGCAACGCAGACGTTCTCCGGCGCTGTCGGAGGAGTAGACGAAATGCAGGCAGGCTGCTTTGACGAAGCCGTCCGCCCCTCGACGGAGCAGGCTCGGCGCATTGCCCGCAATCAGCAAATAATGCTTCAAAGCGAATTTGACCTGATCTCGCCAATTGACCCTGCCGGAGGATCATGGTACGTCGAAACGCTGACCAGCCAAGTGGAAAGCGCATGCTGGGAGCTGTTCCAAAAAATCGAAGCAGCCGGAGGAATGTACGCGGCTCTGCGCTGCGGATTTGTTCAAACTGAAATCCAAACCGTTCTGCATGAGCGTTTC
>JAXEJY010000259.1:0-5364 GCA_034101315.1 Pyramidobacter sp. | reverse complement strand
AAGGAAGTCCGCTATCGCCTTGACATCGCGGGTTTCAAAAAGGTCAAGATCGTCGCCACCGGCGGCCTGACTCCCGACCGGATACGCCTTCTCGCGGCGGCGGGCGCCGATACCTTTGGCGTGGGCAGTTACATTACCCACGGCGTGGAGTGCGACATGACCATGGACATCAAAGAAGTGAACGGAAAACCCGTGGCAAAACGAGGAAGATTGCCTGGACCACTGGACAATCCGCTCCTTGTTAGGGTATAATATCCAATTGTGAGAAACGCGCCTCCTCGTTCGAGCTCTGGTAGAGTCGTCACACACTCGCCCTACGGCCTCTGATCGATGAAGTGACGGTTGCGCTCAAAACACATGGATTTTTCAGTTCCCCAGAGCTGAAAATCCGCCTCAGAACCATTTTCACCAACAAAAAAAGACAGTAAAAGGAGTGTGTTTCGAATGACCGGCAACCGGACATTCATGGCCCGTAAGGAGACCGTTCAGCACGACTGGTTCCTCATCGACGCCGCCGGCGTTCCCGCGGGACGTCTTGCAGCACGAGTTGCTCTTATCCTCACCGGAAAGAGCAAACCCACCTATACCCCTCACGTTGACACCGGCGATTTCGTCGTGATTATCAACGCTGATAAAGTCGCCTTTACCGGACACAAACTGGAAAGAACCAAGATCCACTGGCACAGCGGATTCCCCGGCGGATTCAGAGAGATGACCTACGCTGACGCGATGAAGCGCAGCTCCGTCCGTCTTCTTGAGCGCATCATCTTCGGAATGCTGCCCAAGCACAACAAGCTCAACTTTGGCCGCAAGCTGAAAGTCTACGCTGACGCCAATCATCCTCACGCGGCTCAGAAGCCCGTGACCATCACACTCTAAAGAAGGAGGAGAAAAAATGGCTACTTCTTACTACTGGGGAACCGGACGCCGCAAAAACGCCGTTGCGCGCGTGCGTCTTGTTGCCGGCGAAGGCAAGTTCCTTATCAACGATCGCGAGCCCGCTGAGTATCTGCCCCGTCATAACTGGCTGACCAGCGCTATGTCTCCTCTGGTCGCTACCGGACTGGAAGGCAAAATTGACGTGTTCGTCAACGCTCATGGCGGCGGTCTCACCGGACAGTCCGGCGCCATCTGCCTTGGTATTGCCCGCGCTCTGGTGAAACTCAATCCCGATCTTCGTCCCGTCCTGAAAAAAGCAGGACTGCTGACCCGCGACTCCCGCATGGTCGAGCGCAAGAAGTTCGGTCAGAAGGGCGCCCGCGCCAAGTACCAGTTCAGCAAGCGTTAAAAACGCCCGCCATATTACGGCGCACAAGCCGCTGCATCCGTCATGGACGCAGCGGCTTTTTCTTTGTTCGCGTGAGCGGCGCCCAAAAACTGCGGCGGCGCTTTGAGCGTTGGTACTGGACGAAAACTGAATATGGCTGTAAAATTACGTTCAAGTTCTGATATTACAAGGAGGTTTTTACTTTGAAGAACTTGAAACTTTTCTCTGTAAGCGCGCTGCTTGCCCTTCTCCTTCTATGCGTCGGCACGGCCTTCGCCGCTGACACCGTCGGAGTTGTTGACATGCAGAGAGTCCTTTTTAGCCACCCCCGCATTGAACAGGTAACGAAGAGGATTGAAGCCATCTATCAGGCAAAGGATAAGGAAGTTAAAGCAGCGCTCGCAAAAGTGACTGACAAGAAAAAAGCCGCTGAAGTTGTCGACAAAAAACGCCGCGAAGTTGCTGAAGAAGAGATGAAGCTGAAAGAGCCTATTTTTAAGGAAATACGCCTTGCCATCAGAACCGTTGCCCGTGCAAAGAACCTTTCAGTTATCGTCGAAGCTTCCGCTGTGCATTTCGGCGGCATCGACATCACAGCAGACGTCGTTCAGGAGCTTAAAAAGAAAAACAGCAGCAAATAACTTTTGCTGACAGACATGCAGAGAGCCGCTTTTTATCCGAAAAGCGGCTCTCTTTTTGTTTGTGTTCGCGGCTGAGTTGTTGTACTATTAAGAATGGTCTGCGCGTTTTGGCGGCGCATAATAATTCATATTCTGATTACGGAGGGGAAGATCATGGCAAACGGGCTTAATTGGCATGTGGTGCAGGTGAACTTTTCGGAGGACTGCAATGTCATCCTAGGGCAGAGTCATTTTATTAAGACGGTGGAGGATCTATATGAAGCGCTTGTCACTTCTTCTCCGGCTCTTGAGTTTGGAATTGCGTTCTGCGAGGCGTCCGGCGACCGCAAGATCCGTTTTGACGGCAACGCGAAAGACTTGATTGACTGTGCTGTGGAAAACGCTCAGAATATCGCCTGCGGACACAGTTTTATCATCGTCATGAGAAAAGGCTTCCCGATTAACGTCCTTGACCGCGTGAAAAACTGTCAGGAAGTCTGCCGTGTCTTTGCGGCGACGGCGAATCCTCTTCAGGTCCTCGTCGCAGAGAGCGAGCAGGGACGCGGCATTGCCGGCGTTATCGACGGATTTACTCCCCTGGGCGTGGAAAACGATAAGGACATCGAAGACAGAAAAGAGCTCCTGCGGCGGATTATCGGCTACAAGCGCTGATGTGCTCTTTGTGGGCTGAGGCATAAACCGCTATGGCAAAAAAAGAATCAGTCCGCAGATACTGCTGCATTGAGTGCGGCTACACGGCGGCGTCTCCGTCCGGCAAATGTCCGCGCTGCGGCGCATGGGGATCAATGGAAGAAGAGCTCAGCGTTGAGCCGTCCCTCCCCGAGGGAAAAGCGCGGATTCTGACGCCCGTAAATATCTGTTCGCTCGAGCCGCCGCCGCGTCTTCATTCCGGCTTTGGCGAGCTTGACAGGGTGCTTGGAGGCGGCTGGGTTCCTGGCGGCGTCACGCTGTTGGGAGGGCAGCCGGGAATTGGCAAGTCAACTCTTCTGCTTCAAGTGTGCGGGCATATCGCATCTGACGGCGGCCGTGTTTTGTACATATCGGGCGAGGAGTCGCCGTCGCAGCTTGGGCTGAGAGCCAAGCGACTCAATGTGCTGCACGAAGGGCTGGACGTGTGCTGTCATACAGTCATCGATGAGGCGCTGGCGCTCGTCAAAGATCACAGTCTTGTCGTTGTCGACAGCGTTCAGGCGATGAGAACGAGTCAGGAAAGCGGATGGCCGGGGACACTGACACAGGTTCGCGGCGTCGCTCAAGTCTGCGTCAACTGCGCTAAAGAGCGCGGCATTCCCATGGTGCTGGTCGGGCACATCACAAAAGAAGGGCGCATTGCCGGCCCGATGCTTTTGGAGCACATGGTGGACGCCGTCGTCATGTTCGCTGACGATAACTCTTCCGTGTACAGAACGCTGCGCGCCAGCAAAAACCGTTACGGCGGCACGGACGAAATGGGAATTTTTGAGATGAGCCGCGACGGGCTTGTCGAAGTTCCCGACCCCAGCTATCTGTATTGGAACCGCCTTGACAGCGCTGTGTCGGGCGTCGTCATGACCGTTTTGATGGAAGGATCGCGCCCTCTTGTTGCGGAGATTCAGACGCTTGCCAGCGAAAGCTCTTTTGCCTATCCCAAGCGCTCCGGCATAGGGCTCGGCGCGAACAAGATCTCAATGCTGCTCGCTGTGCTGCAGAGCCGATGCGGTCTGTCGTGCAGGGAGCAGGACATATACTGCAACGTCGCAGGCGGACTGGAAATTCACGATCCGGCAGCTGACTTGGCTGTCGCGGCGTCGCTGGCGTCTGCTCTGTCGGACAGAAGTATCGACCCTGACTGCTGCCTGATCGGCGAAGTGGGGCTGGCTGGCGAAGTCCGCCCCGTTTCAGGGCTGACGCAGAGACTGCGCGAGGCAGCGCGTCTCGGATTCAAAAAAGCGGTCGTCAGTTCGCGCGAAGAAGTTCCGGCAGGCAGCGCGGACATTGAAGCAATAAAGGCTTTTTCCGTGGGAGAAGCGCTGGCAAAACTGTCGCTGCTTCCGCGGTGAACAATTTTCACGCAGAGGGAAAAATGATATAATCTTGAAAGTTTTTTTTTCTGCGCTGAGCACTATTTTTTAGGAGGACGTACAATGGCTTATGATTTCAGGGCAATAGAGAAGAAGTGGCAGGATTACTGGGAAGAGCATAAGACGTTTAAAGTGACGGAAGATCCGTCAGTTCCGCCCCAGAAGCGCCGTTATGTGCTTGATATGTTCCCATATCCGTCAGGAGCAGGGCTGCACGTCGGTCACCCTGAGGGCTATACAGCGACGGATATTTATTGCCGCTATCTGAAGATGAACGGCTACAACGTCCTCCATCCGATGGGATTTGACTCATTCGGTCTGCCTGCCGAAAACTACGCGATTAAAACGGGAACTCATCCCAAGGTGACGACCGAGAAGAATATCGATATTTTCCGCCATCAGATTAAATCTCTGGGCTTCTGCTATGACTGGGACAGAGAAGTGTCCACGCACACGTCGGAGTATTACCGCTGGACGCAGTGGCTTTTCCTTCAGATGTTCAAAAAAGGACTTGCCTATGAGGCTGAAACTCCGATCAACTGGTGTCCGTCGTGCCTGACGGGGCTTGCGAACGAGGAAGTTAAAGAAGGTCACTGCGAGCGCTGCGGCGCTCAGGTTCACCGCAGAAATCTGCGTCAGTGGGTCCTGAAAATCACAGAGTACGCCGAGCGCCTTCTTCAGGACGTCGACAAGCTTGACTGGCCTGAGTCGATTAAGACAATGCAGCGCAACTGGATCGGCAAGAGCGTCGGCGCGGAAGTCACTTTTGAGATAGAAAACGGCATGGGCGACCTGACGGTTTACACGACGCGCCCCGACACTCTGTTCGGAACGACGTACATGGTTCTGTCGCCCGAACACCCGCTTGTCAGCAAAATCACGACGCCTGAATGCCGCGAAGCTGTGGAGAAGTACGTGCATGACGCGTCGCTCAAATCCGACCTTGAGCGCACTGACCTGAACAAGGACAAGACAGGCGTATTCACGGGCGCTTATGCGATTGACCCCGTCAACGATGCCAGAGTGCCCATCTGGATTTCAGACTACGTCCTCATCTCCTACGGAACGGGCGCCATCATGGCTGTTCCGGCTCACGACGAGCGCGACTGGGAGTTTGCCAAGAAGTTCAACCTTCCCATCATTGAAGTCCTCAAGGGCGGCAACGTCGACGAAGCCGCCTACACCGGCGACGGCGTTCACGTCAACTCAGGATTCCTCGACGGTCTGGGCAAGGACGAAGCCATCGACAAAGTCATCGAATGGCTTTCCGAGCGCGGCAAGGGCAAGCGTGCCGTCAACTATAAGCTGAGAGACTGGATTTTCTCGCGCCAGCGCTACTGGGGCGAGCCGATGCCCCTGATTCACTGCCCGCACTGCGGCGTTGTCCCTGTTCCTG
>JAXEJY010000258.1:0-6711 GCA_034101315.1 Pyramidobacter sp. | reverse complement strand
CAGAAAAAAAGCGCGAAAATTTAAAGATTGCCGCCGACTGGACAATCAGAGCGCATTTCATTCATTTTTCAGCGAAAAAGAGGAAAGCGCCGTCTATGTAGTTTTCTCCATTTCTGGCGCGCGCAAAGTGTGTTAGACTGGACACTGCACATTTCAGAGCACGTCTCTGACAGAAAGGAATGGTTTTACGTGAAAACATCGCTGCTTTTTGCGTGCGCGGCTGTTTTAGCGCTGGCGGCAGTTGCCAGCGCGGCAGAGAAAGCCCCGCGCATCCCTGTAGAAGACTTTTTCAGACTTCCTGAAAAGGCAGGATTTCAGATTTCTCCCGACGGACGCCATTGCTCGTGGCTCGCTCCATGGGAAGGACGAATGAACATCAACGTCGCCGAGATGGGCAAAAGCGAGGGAAAGAGAATCACGTCGTCAACGGAGCGCGACATTACCGCCTACGGCTGGATCGCAGACGACCGGCTCGTCTACGTTCAGGACGCCGGCGGCGACGAGAACTACCACATTTACGTGGTTTCGTCTGACGGGACGAGCGTCAAAGACATGACGCCGTTTGAAGGCGTCCGCTGCGGAATCGTCGATATTCTTGAGGAGGACGACGACTTCATCCTCATCTCGATGAACAAGCGCGACAAGCGCGTATTTGACGTCTACCGCATGAACGTCAGCACAGGCGAACTGACGCTTGCCGCCGAAAACCCGGGAACGATCGTCGGCTGGGGAACGGACAACGAAGGCAAACTGCGCATCGCTTACGAATACGACGGAACAAAGACTCGCGTCCTCTATCGTCCCACAGAGCAGTCTGAATGGACGAAGATATTTGAAACCGATTTCCGCGACTCCGTCTCCCCTGTCGGATTTACGGCGGACAACCAGCGCCTGTACATCATCTCCGACATCGGCCGCGACAAAGGAGCTCTGTACGAGTACGACCCCAAGACGGCGCAGCAGACGCTCCTCTACGAAAACGACGAAGCCAGCGTGGGCGGCATCATCTGGTCGCGCCTGCGCAAAAAGCTCCTCGGCGTCACCTACTACACGGATAAAGCCCAGCGCCACTATTTTGACAAAGACGCCGAAGCGTTTTACACCATGCTTCAAAAACAGTTCCCCGGGCTTCGCGCAGGCGTCAGCGACATGTCAAAAGACGAGCAGAAGATGATCGTCTCCGTCGGCTCTGACAGAGTTCCCGCGCGCGTGTATTTCTACGACAAGAGCCAGCCTGATACGTTTACACTCCTCGCCGATCTCTATCCGTGGCTCAAAGAGGAACATCTGGCTGAGATGAAGCCGATCTCCTACACGGCGCGCGACGGGCTGACAATCCACGGATATCTGACGCTCCCTGTCGGCGTTCAGCCGAAGAACCTTCCGGCAATCGTCGTCGTTCACGGCGGCCCTGAATCGCGCGACACATGGGGATACGACACAGAGGCTCAGCTCCTTGCCAACCGCGGAATGGCTGTGCTTCAGGTCAACTACCGCGTTTCGACGGGCTACGGCAAGGCGTTCTGGGAAGCCGGATTCAAACAGTGGGGCTTAAAACAGCAGGACGACATCACTGACGGCGTTCAATGGCTCATAAGCCAGGGCATTGCCGATCCAAGCAGAATCGCGATTTACGGCGGTTCATACGGCGGATACGCCGCGCTGATGGGGCTGATCAAGACGCCAGAGCTGTTCGCGTGCGGCGTTGATTATGTCGGCGTCAGCAGCCTGTTCACGCTTTTCGACTCCATTCCGCCGTACTGGGAGCCCCTGCGCCAGCAGATGTACGAAAAAATCGGCAACCCCGAAACCGACGCGGAGCAGTTTAAGGCGACCTCGCCCGTCTACCACGCCGATAAGATAAAAGTTCCTCTGTTCATCGCTCAGGGCAGCAATGACCCGCGCGTCGTCAAAGAGCAGTCGGACGCCATGGTTGACGCGATGAGAAAGCGCGGCGTTGAAGTTCAGTACATGGTCAAAGAAAATGAAGGGCACGGATTCCGCAATGAAGAAAACCGGTTCGACTTTTACCGCGCCATGGAACAATTCCTGACAGAACACCTGAAACTGAATCAGTAGAGATCAACACATAAAAAAGAGCTGTTCCGCGCGCGGAACAGCTCTTTTTTGTATTCGGGAAACTCAGTTAGAGCGCGGGGTTCATGCGCTCCAAGGCGTTTGCGGCGGCGTCCTGCTCCGCAGCTTTTCGGCTTGTCCCGTGCCCTTCTGCCATGCACGTTCCGGACAGAAAAACGCGGACAGTGAAATGAGGGTTGTGCTCAGGTCCTTCGCGGCTGACCAGCTGATATTCGGGCATCTCGTGCCCGTGCTCCTGCGTCAGAATCTGCAGCTGACTTTTGGGATCAAAAGCTCCGCCCCCCGCGCTTTTCGCAGGGCGGCTGTCCAGAAACGCTCTGGCAGTTTCCAAACCGCCGTCGAGATACAGCGCGCCGAGAATCGCTTCCACGGCGTCGGCGATCATCGCCGAACTGATGCTGCTGCGCTGACCTTTTCCCGCGCGGAGAACCTTTTCGACGCCGAGGGAACGCCCCCACGCCGCCAGTGTTTTTTCGCAGACGAGTGACGCCCGCTCGCGGGTCATCACGCCCTCTGCCGCACTTGGCAAAGCGTGAAAAATCACGTCGCTTGTCAGGAGTTCGAGCACGGCGTCCCCTAAGAACTCAAGACGCTCGTTCCAGTACGGCAAGCCCAGCTCATGCGCGTATGAAGAGTGCGTCAGCGCCTCTTCAAGCAGCCCTGCGTCAGCAAATACGTGTCCGATTCGGCGCTGAAACTCCGCGAGTGCGCTGCGCCGCGCCGCTTCCCTCTCGGTGATCATTTTCCGTACGCGCCAAGCGCCAGAACGCCGTTGTGTCCGCCGAAACCGAAGTTATTGACGAGAACGCGCTCAATCTTCTGATCGTGAAGCGTTTCTGCGACGACATTGACATTGCATTCGGGGTCGGGCGTCTCGTAGTTCATCGTCTTGTGGACGATGCCCTCTTCGATGGACTGAATGGCAGCGATCGTCTCAAGACCGCCTGCCGCGCCCAGAGCGTGTCCGAGGATTGATTTTGTGGAGTTGACGAGAATGCTGGAAGCCTTGTCGCCGAAGAGGCTGTTGATGGCTTTTGACTCCATGGCGTCGTTCAGTCCCGTTGACGTTCCGTGGGCGTTGATGAGGTCAACGCAGTCCCAGCCAGCCTGACGCACAGCCCGCTCCATCGCCTTTGCCGCGCCCGTTCCTTCATGGTCGGGAGCCGTGATGTGCCCCGCATCGCACGTCGCGCCGTATCCCTTAATCTCGGCGTAGATGTGCGCGCCGCGCGCAAGAGCGTGCTCAAGCTCTTCAATGACGAGAACGCCCGCGCCCTCGCTCAGGATAAAGCCGCTGCGGTTCGCGTCAAACGGGCGTGAAGCGTGTTCAGGATCATCGTTATGGTTGGCGCAGAGCGCTTTCATCGACGCAAAACCGGCAACCGTCAGACCGCAGATGCACGCTTCCGTGCCGCCGGCGAGCACGACATCGGCGTCGCCGCGCAGCACAGCGTGCCACGCTTCGCCAATGCTGTTAATAGACGACGCGCACGCTGTGACGATGCTCATGTTAGGACCTTTTGCGCCGTGCAGAATCGCCGTGTACGCCGACGACATGTTGTTGATCATCATGGGAATGACGAACGGGCCGACGCGGCGCGGACCGCCCGTGAACAGAGCGTGCTGACCTTCCGTGCACGTGAGGAAGCCGCCCTGCCCTGAACCGATATAAACTCCGAAACGCCACGGGTCAAGAGAAGCCGTGTCAAGATTGGCGTCCTTCACGGCGAGCGTTGAAGCTGCCGCCGCAAACTGAATCACGCGGTCATTTCTCTTTGCGTCTTTTTTAGGCATGTACTCAGCAGGGTCAAAGTCCTTGACCTCTGCTGCAATTTTCACACTGTAATCTGTGGTATCAAATGATTCGATTTTTCTGATGCCGTTCTGCGCCGCTTCAAGCGCGCGCCAGTAGTTTTCTTTTCCAATGCCGACAGGGCTAACCACGCCAAGTCCGGTGACAACTGCTCTGCGATTCATATGCTACTCTCCTTGCCTTGCCCCGGATGGGGAAATCAGCTGCGCCTTTTTCAGAGGGGACGCAGCGTTTTTGATTGAGCTCAGTTTTTCTTGAGACGTTCAGAAAAAAAGAAAGCGGACGCGTTTCTGCCGCCCGTTTTTCTTAAAAATCAGGGGAGACGGAGCCCGCCTCCCCTGATCGTGTGCGCAGTTTGTTACTCTTCGATGCCGAGCTTGCTGGAAGCGTAGTTGATGGCTTCGCCGACGGTCGTCAGCTTTTCAGCGTCCTCATCGGGGATCTCGATGTCGAATTCTTCTTCGATTCCCATGATCAGCTCAACGATGTCAAGAGAGTCAGCGCCGAGATCTTCAACGAATGAAGCTTCAGGGTTGATCTGATCCTCTTCAACATCAAGACGGTCAATGATAATTTCCTTAAGACGAGCAAGAACATCTGCTTTATTCATGGTGATGCACCTCCATAAGATATGCGGTCCGCTTAAGGCGTCCGCTCTACGCCATTGTCATCCCGCCGTCGACGGCGAGAACCTGACCTGTAATGTATCCTGAAGCTTCCTGCGCCAAGAACGACACAGCGTTGGCAATGTCGTCCGGCGTGCCCTGACAGCCCGCGGGGATGCCCGCGAGGATGGCCTGCTGCGCAGCTTCAGGCAGAACGCGCGTCATGTCCGTCGCGATAAATCCGGGAGCAACGCAGTTGACTGTGACGCCTTTAGCGGCATACTCGCGCGCGACGCTCTTGCTGAAGCCGATGACTCCGGCTTTTGCCGCGCAGTAGTTTGCCTGCCCCGGATTTCCAATCAGTCCGACGACTGACGCAATGTTGATAATGCGTCCCCAGCGCGCGCGGAGCATGGGTTTCACCGCTTCGCGAGTGCAGAGGAAAACTGATTTCAAGTCGGCTTCAGCGACTTCGTCCCACTCGGAGTCCTTCATCCGAATCAGGAGGTTGTCGCGCGTGCAGCCGGCGTTGTTGACAAGAATTTCAACGGTGTCGAGATCTTTTTTCACGGCTTCAAACAGCGCTTTGACGTCTTCAGGCTTTGAGACGTCTCCTGCGAAAGCCTGAGCTTTTCCGCCGCACGCCGTAATTTCTTCGACGAGCGAGAGAGCGGCTTCAGCGGAAGAACGATAGTTGACGGCAACGACGCAGCCGTCAGCGGCAAGGCGCTTGGCGACAGCGCGCCCGATTCCGCGCCCCGCGCCGGTGACGAGAGCGACGCGGCTCATCAGTTGGCCTCCTGCGCTGAAGCGGCGAACGCGGCAATGGCAGCAAGATCTGCGGCGCACTCCGCGTTCAGCGTCTTAACGCCTTTGCAGATCTTCTTGACCGTACCCGTCAGAACTTTGCCGGGGCCAAGCTCAATAAAGGCCTCTACGCCTGCGGCTGCCATGGTCTGCACGCTTCTGACCCACTGAACAGAGCTGTACGTCTGCTCATACAGACCGCTGCGGATTTCCTGAACAGATGAGACGATTTTTCCGCTCACGTTTGCGACGAGCGGAACAGATCCCTGACTCCACGCGCATGTGTCCATCTCAACTGCCAGCTTGTCGGCGACGGGGCGCATGAGCGAGCAGTGGAAGGGCGCGCTGACGTTGAGCAGCACAGAACGGCGGGCGCCGCGCGAGGACGCCAGTTCGACGGCGCGCTCAACAGCGGCTTTGTGCCCTGAGATGACGATCTGGGTGGGCGTGTTGTAGTTCGCCGGCTCGCAGACTTCGCCCTGCGCCGCCTGGGCGCAGACTTCTTCGACGGCTTCAGCTTCTATGCCGATGATCGCAGCCATCGCGCCGACGCCCTGAGGAACGGCGTCCTGCATGAAACTGCCGCGCTTGTGGACGAGGCGCACGCCGTCGGCAAGAGGCAAAACGCCGTTTGCGACGAGCGCTGTGTACTCGCCGAGGCTGTGACCGGCGACAAACGCGGGATTCAGCTGAACGCCCTGCTCCGCAAGCGCTCTGTACACGGCGATTGACGCCGTCAGAATGGCAGGCTGAGTGAACGCCGTCAGGACGAGCTTCTCCGCAGGACCCTCAAAGCACAGAGTGCTGAGAGAAAATCCCAGCGCGTCGTCCGCTTCGGCAAATGTGTCGCGGGCAGCCTGCGACACGGCGCAGAGATCTTTGCCCATGCCGACTGCCTGAGACCCCTGCCCGGGGAAAATCAATGCGTATTTCATCAATGTGTATCTCCTTCTTTAGGAAGCGATGGAAGAGATGACTTTTTCCGCCTCCGCAACCATGTCTCTGATGATGTCGGCGCACGGACGGACGTCAGAGACGAGCGCAGCTGACTGCCCCGCCATGACCGATCCCATTTCCATGTCGCCGTCGACGACGGCGGCGCGCAGACGGCCAATGCCGACCTTCTCAATTTCTTCGGCGGAAGCGCACGCCTTTTCAAGCTCAAGGAATTTCTTCGTCAGTTTGTTGGCAATGCAGCGCACGGGGTGTCCCGTCGACTGTCCCGTGACAGCCGTGCAGCGCTCTTTTGCCTCCGCGATCGTCTGCTTATACGCTTCATGAACCGTGCACTCCTGAGAGCAGACGAAGCGCGTTCCCAGCTGAACGCCCTTTGCGCCGAGCGCAAAAGCCGCCGCCATGCCGCGGCCGTCGGCAATGCCGCCGGCACAG
>JAXEJY010000257.1:0-6369 GCA_034101315.1 Pyramidobacter sp. | reverse complement strand
TTGTGACATGTGCGATGCGCAAGCCTCTGTTTGTTCCTGAAACGCTGAAAGTCCCCGCTCTTTTCAAAATGATGCAGACGCGCCGGATTCACATGGCTGTCGTCGTTGATGAATACGGCGGCACAGCAGGACTTGTGACGCTTGAAGATCTTCTTGAGGAGATTGTCGGCGAAATACAGGACGAATACGACAAAGAAGAACAGCCTATTGTGCAGCTGAAGGACGGCTCTTGGAAAATCCAGGCAAACGTGTCGCTCGAAGAGGTCAACTACGTCATCGGCAGTGAGTTTGAGAGCGACGACGTTGATACAATCGGCGGCTTTCTGCTTGAAAAGTTCGGCGGATTCCCCGGCAAAGACGACCGTCTTGTTGTCGGCGACTGGCTCTTTATCGTCGCCGAGGTTGGAAATCACTGTGTAAACAGCGTGATTATGCGAAAAAATCCTGACTCTGACCGTTAAAAAGGAGAAAGACTGTGAACTCTGAAAAAGAATTCCGATCGGGCGTTGCAGCCGTCGTCGGGCGTCCGAACGTCGGAAAGTCATCTCTGCTGAACAGGCTGCTGAAATATAAACTTTCAATTGTCTCTGCAAAACCACAGACGACGCGCGACAACATTCTCGGGCTGTACAACGGCGCGAACAGCCAAATTCTGTTCATGGACACGCCCGGAATTCACAATCCTGTTCACAAGCTGGGAGAGCGTCTTGTTGAGCGCGCTGTTTCCCAGTTCAACGAGTCGGACGTCATTCTCTACGTCGTGACCATTGGCGACCGCCCTGATGACCGTGAAAACGCGAGGATTATCAAAGCTCTGCGGGAGTGTCCGAAGATTCCCGTTGTCCTTGTCGTCAACAAAGTCGACCTTCCCGGCTCAAAAGGCAAAATCCTGCCTGTCATTGAAGCGTTCAGAAAGAGCCTGTCTTTGCGCGATGCGGTTCCTGTCTCTGCAAAAGAGGGGATCAACAGCGACACGCTGATTGAGGTCGTCGAGAGCCTTTTGCCGATCGGCGCGCCTCTCTATCCTGATGACATGATAACGGATCGGACTGAGCGCTTTATTGCGCAGGAAATTATCAGAGAGAAAGTCATCACGGCAACCGAAGAGGAAGTTCCTCACAGCGTCGCCGTTGAAATTGACGAGTATAAATCGCCTGACGAGTACCCCGAGCGCAAAGATTTGTACATTCGCGCGACGATCTATGTCGAGCGCGAGGGGCAGAAAGTCATCATTCTGGGCAGAAAGGGAGAGAAGATCAAGACCATTGGAACGCTTGCGCGAAAAGCTCTTGAAGAAATGACAGGGCATAAGACGTTCCTTGAACTGTGGGTCAAGATCAATAAAGGATGGAGAGACTCGGAGGCGGAACTGAAAAAACTGGGCTATGGCGAATAGCTCTGCCGGATAAAGAACAGTCTCAGCACCTGCTGAAGCGAACAGGTGTCGTTCTGACCCGCAAAAACACGCCTGACGGCGATTCTTCTGCGCTCCTCTTTTTGAAAGAACGCGGTGCGGTATGGGTCAGCGTTCCCGGAGCGTCGCGAGGCTCTCAGCGATTCGGCGGAGCTCTGGAACCTCTTGTTTGGGGACATTTTCAGCTGTACCAGTCACGGCGCAGAATGTACGTCAGAGAAATAGAGGTTCAAGATGACTTTTGGGGTCTGAGGCGTCTTCCGCGCGCCATGGCGCAGGCACTTCGCTGGGCAAAGCTGCTTCAGAGCCGCTTGATTGAGGGATATCCTCAGGATGATATTCTGACGCTTTTTTACTGGGCCCTGAAAGCCGTTCTTGATGGAACAGATCCGGAAATTGTCCACTGCCGCTTTCTATGGCGCTGGCTTCAAAGCTGGGGCGTTGCTCCGAGTTTTGACGTGTGCAGCGAATGCGGTGCCCCGTTAAACGGCAGCGGCACGTGGGCAGACGGCTCGTTTATGTGCCGCCGCTGCAGTCAGACAGAAGACGTCATCGAATTCGATGAATTTGCTCACTATGCTGCGTCGAACCGCTTTGTTCCCGAAAAAATCACGCCGAGGCTGTTGAAGCAGGCTCGTTCTATTGCGGACCTTCTTTTGAAAAACCTTGACGAAAACAAGTAAAATACGAAACAGGAGGTTATAAAAATGAACTTGCAAGACATCGTACTGAGACTGGAGCGTTTCTGGGCAGACCAGGGATGCATTGTGCAGCAGCCTTACGATATCGAAGTCGGCGCCGGCACGATGAACCCGGCGACGTCGCTCCGCGTCATTGGGCCTGAGCCGTGGAACGTGGCGTATGTCGAACCTTCGCGCCGCCCTGCAGACGGACGTTACGGCGACAACCCCAACCGTCTTCAGCATTATTACCAGTTCCAAGTCATCATGAAGCCCGCGCCGGAGAACATTCAGGAGCTCTACATCAAGAGCCTTGAAGCGCTCGGCATTGACTCGCACGAGCATGATATCCGCTTTGTTGAGGACGACTGGGAATCGGCGGCTGTCGGCGCGTGGGGGCTCGGCTGGGAAGTGTGGCTTGACGGCATGGAAGTGACGCAGTTCACCTACTTCCAGCAGGTCGGCGGCGTTGACATGGAAACTGTTCCCGCTGAAATCACCTACGGACTTGAGCGCATCGCCATGTTCGTCCAGAAAATTGACAACGTGTACGACTTGAAGTGGAACGACACCATAACCTACGGTGACGTCCATCATCAGGGCGAAGTTGAAAATTCAATCTACAACTTTGAAGTCGCCGATGTCGCGATGCTGTCGGAAGTTTTCTCGCTCTACGAAAAAGAGTGCAAGCGGCTTGCCGAAAAGGGGCTTGTCCTGCCGGCGTGGGACTGCACGCTGAAGTGCTCTCATGCGTTCAACATGCTCGACGCCCGCGGCGCAATCAGCGTCACTCAGCGCACAGGCTACATCTCGCGCATCAGAGCTTTGGCGTCGCTGTGCTGCTCGGCGTATGCGCAGCAGCGCAAGGACATGGGCTATCCGCTCATGAAGAAAAACTAAGGAGGGACGGACAATGAACAGAGATCTTATTTTGGAGATCGGAACGGAAGAGATCCCGTCCCGTTTTATGACGAACGCGCTGCGCGACATCGCTCAGTACGCTGAAGAGGAGTTTGCAAAAGAGCGCATTGAGCACGGACGCATTGAGGTTATGGGAACGCCGCGCCGTCTTGTCCTCTTAGTGCGCGCCGTCGCCCAGACACAGGCGGGTCTTTCTGAGGAATACAAAGGTCCTGCGTGGAAATCGGCGTTTGACGGAACAGGCTGTCCGACGCGCGCGGCGGAGGGCTTTGCAAAGAGCAAGGGAATTCCGGTGGAACAGCTGACCGTTAAAAATGTGAACGGCGTTGATTATGCGTTCGCGGTCATCTGCCACAAAGGCGGAAATGCTGACGCCCTTCTCCCCGGCATCATGAAGAGAATCATCTCCCGCATTGTTTTCCCCAAGAACATGTACTGGTTTGACCCCACAGTCTGCTTTGCCCGTCCGATCCGCTGGCTTCTGTGCCTGATTGGCAGCGATGTCGTGGAGTTTGAGCTGAACGGCATGAAGAGCGGACGCACGACTCGCGGCCATCGCTTTATGGGTTCGGCAAACGTTTCAGTTGCCAGCAGCGACGAGTACATGACGGTCATGTATGACAACAATGTCATCGTCGACCAGAAAAAGCGCGAAGAAAAAATGCGCAGCGCCATCTCCGGCATTGAAAAGGAGCTCGACGGCGTCGTCGAAATGGATCCTGACCTCGTCCAGGAAAACCTGTACCTTGTCGAGTATCCCGTTCCGTTCTACGGATCGTTTGACAAGAAGTATCTGGAAATCCCTGAAGACGTTCTTGTCACTTCAATGAAGGATAACCAGAAGTACTTTGCCGTCAGAAGCCACACAGGCAAGCTTATGCCCTGCTTCGTCGGCGTCAGCAACAATCTCGTTCCCAACATCGGGCTGGTGCGCGAAGGCAACGAAAGAGTTCTGCGCGCACGCCTTGAGGACGCGCGGTTCTTCTGGCAGGAGGATTTGAAACGTCCTCTTTCCGCGCGCGTGGACGACCTGAAAAACGTCATCTATCAGGAGAAACTCGGCTCAGTGTACGACAAAGTCATGCACATGGTTGAGATCTCACGCCGTATCTGCGAGCTTCTCGGAAAACCGGAGGAGATTAAGCTGGCGGAGCGCGCTGCCCTGCTGTCGAAGTCAGACCTCGTCACAGCAATGGTCTGCGAGTTCACCGAGCTTCAGGGAATCATGGGACGCGAATACGCTCTGAAAAACGGCGAAGATCCCCGCGTCGCCAAGGCGATTGCTGAGCAGTACATGCCCACGGCGGCGGGCAATGAGCTTCCGTCGGACATCCTCGGCGCCGTCGTCGGCATCGCTGAGCGCTGCTTCAACATGGTCGGCGCGTACAAGCTCGGATTTGTACCCACGGGCTCGCAGGATCCCTACGGACTGCGCCGCGCCATTCGCTGCATGAACGAAATTCTGTGGGGACTTCAGCTTGACCTCGACTTGGGCAAGCTCCTCGCATCTGTGGCGCAGGATCTTGAGCTTGACGCCGAAGGCCTTGACGCATTGCTCGACTTCGTCAGACAGCGCACTCTCATTCAGCTGAAGGAGAAGAACTACTCGCATGACCTCGTTGAGCTGGCTCTTTCCGTCACCGGCGCGACGCCGCTTCAGACGCTTCGTCTCCTTGAGGCGTTCTCAAAAGTTAAAGGCGAAGAGTGGTTTGCCAGCCTCATCTCGGCAGCTGTGCGCGTCAGCAATATCCTTGCCAAAGCGGAGAACACGTCGGCAGACGTCGATGAATCTCTGTTCGTCAAAGAGCCTGAAAGAAACCTGTATTTGGCTGTCAGCGCCGCAGAAGAGCCTGTTGCGCAGGCAATGGAACAGCGCGACTGGAACGGACTGATGAACGTCCTTGCCAATCTCTCGCCCGCTGTCAGCGCGTTTTTTGACGACGTCATGGTCATGGACGACGATTTGGCAGTCAGAGCAAACAGAATCGCCATCCTGTCCAAGTGCCAGGAGTTCTTTATGCGCGTCGGAGACCTTCGCAAGGCAAAATAGCGGAGAAGTTCATGAAATTTTCTGTAGCTGTTGTATCTGATTCAACGGGTGAGACAGCGGAGAGCATTCTCCACGCTGCGCTTGCCCAGTTTGACGGTCTGGATGTCTGCGTAGAGCGCCGCCGTTCTCTGACTGACGCGGCGGCGGCAGCTGAGTTCGCTGATGACTTTGCCGGCCGCGGCGGACAGATGATCATCAGCACGCTCGTCAAACCTGATGTGCGCGCCGCGCTCGTCAGCGGGGCGCAGGCAAACGGCGTGCCGTGCCTCCCGCTCCTCGAACCGATTGTCGACGCGATAAGCCGCGTGACGGGGCAGAAGCCGCAGGCGTGTCCGGGCGCGAACCGGCGCGTTGACGGCGATTATCTGCGCCGAGTCAAGGCGATTGAATTTACGCTGAAGTGCGATGACGGTCAGTCGCCGGAGCTTTTGAGCCAGGCGGATATCGTCCTGTTCGGCGTCTCGCGCGCCGGAAAGACGCCTCTGTCCATCTATCTGGCGCTGAAAGGCTTTGCTGTTTCCAATGTGCCTCTTCTGCCGCACATCACGCCGGATAAGCGCGTGTGGGACGTCGCGCCCGAAAAGCGCGTCGGGCTTCTCATCTCGCCGGAGCGCCTCCGTGCCATTCGCTGCGAGCGGATTGCCTTTTTAGGACTTGACCCTGAAAAATCGGCATACGCCAACCTTGACCGCATCAAAGAAGAGCTTGGAGAAGCGCGCGCCGTCATGGAATCCCTTGGCTGCCGTATTTATGAGAGCACCAACCGTCCGTTTGAAGAGCTGGCGCAGAACATTCTCGAAGACTTGAAGCTGCGTTCGTAAGCTGTTTTTCAAGAACGAGCGGCATTCAGCTGCGCTGTGCGCTGAATGCCGCTCGTTTTTTGCGCGCGTGGTGACAAAATGCGCGTTTTGTGCTGTAATGATTAGAAATAAAGGACTTTCAGAATCGACCGGATTTTTTGAAACGCTCTGCCGAACTTGGCGCATAAATCGGAGGAGAACTCATGCCGCGCAAAAAAACTCAGAGAAATAAGACGATTTGCACTCCTCTTGAGGTTGGAGCTGACTATCTCAGACGCTGCATGTGCGTCGCCTCTCCGCTGGAAAGCCTTGAAAGCGTTCTCGACAGGACAATCCGCGGCGATATGCTTGAGGTGTGTCCTCTTGTTGCGGCGGATAAGCCTAAAATTCAGGTTCATCCGCTTGGCATAGGTGACAGGGAAGATCCTGCAAGACTTGTATTTAAAGCGCAGACAGGCAACGCAATCGTTGTTACGCTTGTTGATATGGGTGACAGGCTCAGAA
>JAXEJY010000256.1:0-12129 GCA_034101315.1 Pyramidobacter sp. | reverse complement strand
AAAGCCGTCTGCTTGCAAGCAGACGGCTTTTTTCTATCGAAATCGCACAATTGTAACGCCCCAGCCGCCCTCGCCTCTGTCACCAAGTCGGTATTCGGCAACATACGGCAGTCGGTCGCAGAGCTGGTGAACGAGTTTCCGAAGGATGCCCTCTCCGCGCCCGTGAATGACGCTGACTTCACCGTAACCGGCGCGCATGGCTTTGTCCAGGTAGTTTTCTACCATGGGAATGGCTTCATCTGCCATCAGCCCGCGAACCATGATGGAGCTGGGAACGCCCTGCGGCGCGCGGACAATGCCGATTTCATCGATGGTTTTCATCTCTTTCGGCGGCGACGTCAAAACCAGCTTCGACAGAGGCGCGCTGATCCGCATCGGGCCGACCTGAATTTCGGCATTTTTGCCGGATATGCTGATAATTTCGCCCTTCACCTTGCCGTCCTTAAATTTTACGGCAGAGCCGGGACGGAATTCTTCAGTATCTTTTGAAGAATGACGCGCTTCAAGCGACTTCTGGCGGACTTCTGAAACGCTTCTGATCTGGTCAAGCTGCTGTTTGTGCTTTGCCATTTCTTTGTGACCGGCTGACTCGGCAGCCCCGGTCAGGGACTTCAGAAGTTCTCTGGCTTTTTCCTCGGCGCGGTCCATGACTTTCTGAGCTTCGCGCTCCGCTTTCAGGATCATTTCGTCGCGTTTAAGCTCGGACGCCGCGCGTCCTTTCTGAAGTGACTTTCTCTCGGCTTCAAGCTGCTGTTTTTGAGCAGCCAGCTCGCGCGCCAGCTTTTCGACGGCGACGCGCTTTTCCTGAAGCTGGCCGATCAGCCGTTCAGCGTCGACCTCTCCCCCGTCCAGGCACTCTTCAGCGCGGCGGACAATCTTGTCCGGAATGCCGTAGCGCTTTGCAATTGCGAGCGCGTTGCTCTGCCCCGGAATGCCGACGAGGAGATGATACGTCGGGCTGAGCGTCTTCATGTCGAAATCGACGCACGCCGTCTCTATGCCGGGAGTCGACGTCGCAAACCGCTTGATGGGGTTGTGGTGCGTCGTCGCCATCACGAGGGTCTTGCGGCGCAAGAACTCCTCAAGGACGGCAATTCCCAGCGCTGCGCCTTCCTGAGGATCTGTTCCTGCACCCAGCTCGTCGAGGAGAACGAGCGAGTTCGCGTCTGCCTCGCGCAGCATGACGGCAATTCTCTTGAGATGAGAGCTGAACGTCGAGAGACTCTGTTCAATGCTCTGCTCGTCGCCGATATCGGCGTAGAGCGATGAAATGTTTCCGACGCTCGATCCGTCGTGCGCCGGAATGGGCATGCCGCACCATGCGAGATACACGGCAAGAGCGCACGTTTTGAGCGCTACTGTCTTGCCGCCTGTGTTGGGGCCCGTGATGACGAGCGAGCGGAAGTCTTTGCCGCAGTACGCGTCAACCGGCACAGCCCGAGATCCCAGCATGGGATGGCGAACGCTGTAAAAACAAAACTCCGAACGGCTGAGGAGCTCTGGCAGACACCATTTGTCCTGAGTCATCAGCTGATCCATTCGGAAAAACAGATCGAGCTGCGCCAAGGCATCTTCGGCGTCGCAGACTGCGCTGCTGCGGTCAAGGAGCATTTTTGTCAGCCGGCCGAAGATCCTCCGCTCTTCCTGGCGCTGCAGCTCAAGCAGAGCGGCAATTCTGTTGTTTAAGGGGGTCAGCTGATGAGGCTCCATGTAGACAGAGTTCCCCGACACGGACTTGTCTGTGACGATGCCGGGAAAACGGCTGACAAAGTTCTGTTTGACGAGGACGACAAAACGCCCGCCGCGCATGGAAAGAACTTTTTCCTGAAGCATATTTCCATGCGTGCCGTTGATGAAGGCGTTGCCGATGCTCCGCGCGTCGCGCCGTTTTTGCGCAAGCTCAGCGCGGATTTCACGGAGTTCTTTTGACGCGCTGTCCGCCAGCGTTCCGTCGCTGTTGATGACGCTGAGCTGCTGAAGTTCCTCTTCAAAATCGCGGATTTTGCCGCAGAACCATACAAGCGGCGGAAATTCATCTTTTGCTTTCTGAGCGCAGTCTTTAACGCTGCCTGCCAGCGTGAGGAGGGTTCTGACCTTTAGGAGTTCATCGCCAAGCAGCAGTCCTGTGTGACGCGCCTCCGTCAGGCTGTCAGAGACGAGCTCAATGCTGCTGCTCCACGGAAAATCGCCGTGGCTTGAAACGTAAGCCTGATAAGCCGCCAGCAGATTCTGGCGGCTTATCAGGCTTTGCATGTCTGAAGCGGGAGTGATTCCAAGCAGGGCTTTTCTGCCCAAGTCACTGCGCGACTCGGCAGAGAGGAGCTTCAGGACGTCGTTGATCTCTAAAGCCTGTCTGGCTTCTTGATTGATTTTCATCTCTGCGCCGTCCGTTAGATTTTCTCAGGAAAGCCCAAGTCGGCGTAGGGTTTCAGCACGACTAAAGCTTCGTTGGCGAGCTGGACAAAAAGACTCTCTGATGCGTCGACAGAGGGCAAAAACGCCTGCGCTTTCGTCAGCAAGATCGAGAGAACAAGGGCAATTGCCAATCCTTTTGCCGCGCCTACAGCAAAACCGCCAATGCGGTCAAGCGCTGAAAGCCATATCATCTTTAAGAATGACCTGAGGAGCGTCCCCAGCAGCGCACAGAGAGCGCTGAACGCGATGAAGAGTCCCGCAAGCGACACAATCCACGAAAGCGTCGGATTGATCCCCGAAAAGAGCTCTTTCAAAAGCTCGTCGGCAAGACTTGCGTACTGAAGAGCAAATATGACGCCGCCGACCGTCCCAACCAGCGAAAAGACCTCTCCGGAAAATCCTCTGAAGACGCCTTTAATCGCGAAGATAAGGACTGTCACGAGCATGACGACGTCAAAAACGTTGGCAAAGGTCATTCAACATCCTCCGATATCGGCAAATATGAAGGCTCCAGCGCCTTTCCAAGCTTTTTCTCGATCTGCATCAGTTTGTACGCCATATGCATCCAGCCGAGCAGCAGACGCCTCTCCTGATCTGAGGTAGAGTCAATCGAGTTAAAGAGACTCTGGCTGAACTCCACAAGCTGCGCGAACTCTTTTTCATCAAGGGCAGTGCGGAGGAGGTACGTTCTGCTGCCGAGAGTAACTCTGGCTTCCCGAACCTGCTCCATGCTTCTTACCGCCTCTCAGCGTACATTTCAGGAAGAATGGCTTTCAGGTTTTTGACGATCTCGTCGAGTTTTGCCTCGAGAGCACCTTTTTCTTTGAGAAGAGTCATTTTGTCGCGTTCAAGCTCTTCAATCATCCTGTCCTTTTCCTTGAGGCAGCGGATTTTATCGAGCTCTTTTTCTTCGACAGCTTTGCGCGTTTTGTTCAGCTCGTCGCGGAGCGCAGAGTTTTCAGCTGCAATTCCGCCCATGCGTGCAGATACGCGTTCAAGAAGCTGATCAAGTTCATTGAGGTTTGTCATTTTTTGTGCTCCTTTCTTATTGGACGCAGGCAGCGCACAGAAGCGCTATCTCAGTTTGTAGCCTTTCTTTTCCAGCTCTGCGCGAAGCATGTTGTGCTGCGCCTCAACTTCATCGTCGCGCAGAGTTCTGTCGTTCAGACGATACGCCATGGAGAACGCCAGACTGCGGAAGCCTTCCGGAATTCCCTTGCCCTCATACAGGTCGAAAAGCCGTACTTTGCTCAGAAGAGAGCCGCCGATCTCGCGGATATCCGCGAGGACGGCGTCGGCAGACACCTCGTTTGAGACGAGCAGCGACACGTCGCGGTACACAGGAGGATAGGCGTTCATCTTGGAGAACTCCTCAAGCGCCGAGTCAAGCATGGGCTCAAAGTCGAGCTCAAACGCAAACAGAGGCGCTTCAAGGTCAAGCTCGGCGGCGATTGAGGGTTTGAGACGCATCAGATATCCGACGCGCTTTTCGCCGCAGTAGATGTCAGCCGTCTGTCCGGCATGGCCTGCCGGATTCTGCGACTGCTTAAACGTCAGACGGACGTTGCGGCTCTGCGCGATTGCCTCAACGTCAGATTTGACCAGCAGGAGATCGTCCTTTGACGACTCATACAGCGCCCGCTTGTCAGCGCCGCAGAACGCAACGCCGCCGATGCGCTCGACTTCAGTGATTGCGCCGTTTTCGGGCACAAACACGCGGCCGCACTCAAACAGACGAATCGGATCGCGCCACCCGCCGCGGACAGCCTTGTTGACCGCCATCAGCAGAGCGGGAAGCATAGAGGGACGCATGACCGACATGTCGGAGCTGATCGGGTTGTCAAGCACTTTGCACTGATCGGCTTCAGGATAGTTGATCAGCTTAAGGCTTTCAGGGCTGATGAAGCTGAGCGTCTCAACCTCGGTGTAGCCTCTGCCGAGCGCGACAGAGCGCAGAAGACGCTGAAGCGTCATGCTGGGTCCCAAGTTACCCGACTTATGAATGACAGGAATGGTCGGTTCAATGGAATCGTATCCGCGAATGCGCGCAACTTCTTCGATCAGATCTTCTTCGATGGAAATGTCAGAACGGCGGGTCGGGGCGACGAACACGGCTTTCTCCGAATCGCCTTCAGCTTTGCTGATGCCGAGACGCTTCAAAATAGCTTCCGTCTCTGCCATATCCGCCCAGCAGGTGATCTTCTTGAGCTTCTTCATCGTCAGAGGCACGCGCACCGGCTCAATCGGACCGCGCGTCGCGTAGTGGTTCTTCGAGAACGCTCTGACGGCTCCCCACTTCTCCATCAGATGGAGCACCATGTTCAATCCGTCCTCAGTCAGAAGAGGATCGACGCCGCGGGCGTAGCGGAACGACGCTTCACTGGGAATGCCGAGGCGGCGCGACGTCTTGCTGACGAGCGGCGCGGCAAAGTTGGCGCTCTCGACGAAGATGTGCTTCGTGTTCTCCGTGATTTCAGAGTTTTCGCCGCCCATGACGCCCGCGAGCGCGACAGCTACGCCGCTGCTTGAAATGACCATGTCGCTCGCCAGAAGAGAGCGGCTCTTTCCGTCAAGCGAGACGAGAACTTCGCCTTCCTGCGCCTGGCGCACGCCGATGTCATGTCCGGGAAGGCTTGCCGCGTCGAAAGCGTGAAGCGGCTGACCGATTGCCAGCATGACATAGTTCGTCGCGTCGACGACGTTGTTGATGGGGCGCATTCCTGCCATGCAGAGGCGGACGCCGACCTGAAGCGGCGAAGGGGCAATCTTCACGGAGTCCGCCATGCCGAGGCGGTACGCGCGGCAGCCTTCGCTCTCAAGTTTAATGCCGTCAAAGGGAAGTGTCCAGTCGCCGTCATAGCTCGGTTTGGGAATCTGCGGAATGTGGAGCTGCGACTCAGGGAAAAGCGCGTGGATTTCAAGCGCCGTGCCGAGGACGCTCAGCATGTCGCCGCGGTTGGGGGTGACTGAGAGCTCAAGCACCGTATCGTCAAGTCCAAGCCACTCTGACACGTCCGCGCCGAGCGGCGCGTCCTGCGGAAGGATCAGAATTCCGTGAACGCTGCTCAAATCCGGAACGCCGAGCTCCTGAGCGGACGCCATCATGCCGGCGCTGTTGAAGCCGTCAAAGTCGCGGTATCCGAGTTCCATGCCGCTGGCGGTTGAAGAGCCGGGAGCGAACCACGGGATGACGTCGCCCTGATGAACGTTCGTCGCAGCGGTGACGCACAGCTGTGGATTGCCGTCGCCGACATCAAGCATGTTGACCGTCAGACCGGACTTGGTGGGGTGACGCTTCTGGTCAATAATGCGGGCAATGCGGACGCCTTTAACCTTTTCGCAGGGGCGCGTGATTGACTCAATTTCGTTGCCTGTCACGGTCAGCCGCTCAGCGACTTCCTCGAGAGGCGCTGAAAGCGTTATATAGTCTTTAAGCCAGTTCAAAGAAAGATACATCAGTCATGCCTCCCTGAGAGCAGATAGGAGATATCGCCGTCAAACAGCGCGCGAAGGTCAGTCAGTCCGTATTTCAGCATGGCAATGCGGTCAAGCCCCATGCCCCACGCAAATCCGTTGTACTGTTCGGGATCGATGCCGCCGTAGCGAAGGACGTTGGGGTGGCACATTCCCATTCCGCCGATCTCAAGCCAGCCAGTTCCCTTGCAGATTCTGCAGTTGGGATCTTTTCCGCCGCAGGCGAAGCACTCAATGTCAACTTCCATCGACGGCTCAGTGAACGGGAAATAGCTGGAGCGGTAGCGCGCTTTGAGCCGCTTGCCGAAAACGCCGTTGACCATTGCCTCAAGGCAGCCTTTCAGGTCGCCGATTGAGATGGATTTGTCGACGATCATGCCTTCAACCTGATGGAACATGGGCGAATGCGTCGGGTCGTTGTCGCGGCGGTAAACGCGTCCGGGGCAGGCGATGCGCAGCGGCGCGCCCATTTCGAGCATCGCGTGAATTTCCATTCCCGACGTGTGCGTGCGCAGAAGACGTCCGTCGCCGAAATAGAACGTGTCCTGCATGTCGCGCGCCGGGTGGTGCGGAGGCATGTTCAGCGCCTCAAAGTTGAAGAAGTCCTCTTCAATTTCAGGGCCCTGCACTGTGACAAATCCAAGACCTTCCAGAACTTCAAGGACGTCGAACGTCACCTGAACGACCGGATGAATTCCGCCGTATTTCTTGCCGCGCCCGGGCAGCGTCACGTCGACAAAGTCGCGCAGCTCCGCTTCCGTCATTTTCTTTCGCTCAAGTTCGCTGATCGCAGAATCAAGTTTCGTCTGCATCTCATCGCGGGCAGTGTTGATGAGCTTGCCCATCTCAGGACGCTCCTGCGGCGAGAGTTTGCCCAGCATTTTCTGAAGCTGAGTCATCGCGCCCTTTTTGCCGAATACGGCAACGCGGCATTCATTCAGCGATTCAAGCGTTGCGTTAGCTGTTGCCGCGTCTACAACGCCGCGAATCTTCTCAATTTCAAGAGCGATTGCGTTCATACTGTTTCTCCTCCCTGTATCAGTACAGCGCACACGCCGCTGGATATTGCACAGCTGCATGTACAACAGGAGGGTTCCTGTCAAGATAAGCGACAGAAACCCTCCGATTATGGTTCTTTATATCCTTACTTGACCATGACCTGACGGACCTGCGCAGCAAGGCTGCGGAAGGCCGCCATATCATTGACCGCAAGATCTGCAAGCATCTTGCGGTTGATCTCAATACCGGCCTTCTTCAGACCGTTCATGAAGAAGCTGTAGGACATGCCTTCCATGCGGGCAGCGGCATTGATACGGGTAATCCACAGACGGCGGAAATCTCTCTTTTTGCGGCGGCGATCCTTGAACATGCTGCTCAGAGCATGAAGGTAGGCTTCGCGGGCGCGGCGGTACGTGTTTTTCTTACGGCCGAAGAATCCCTTTGTTATGGAAAAAAGCTTTTTATACTTTCTGTCACTGGAGCTGGCTGATTTAACGCGCATGAGTATTCACCTCGAAATATACGTACTTATTTGTAGGGCATCATTAAGGTAAGCATCTTCTCCTGACCATCGGAGAGAATGCCAGCCTGACGCAGTCTGCGACGTCTCTTGGCGTTTTTGCAGCCGAGAAGATGGCGTCTGCCGTTCTTCTGATAGGTAACCTTACCGGTTCCGGTGTACGAAAAGCGCTTTTTAGCACCCGAATGTGTCTTTGCCTTCCAGACCATACCTGATAACCTCCATACTGTTGATTCTATTCGTTCGTCTCGCCTTTGGAACTGCCGCTCAGCGGCGCAAGCAGCGCGCGCATGTAGCGCCCTTCCATGCGAGGCTCATCGTCCATCTTGCCGACAGCGGCGCAGTCAGCGGCAACCCTGTCAAGAACTTCGCGTCCTTTGTCGAGGAACGCCAGCTCGCGCCCGCGGAAGAAAATAGAGACCTTTACGCGGTGTCCGCTTTCAAGGAATTTAATAATGGCCCGCGTCTTGAAGTCGTAATCGTGCTCGTCAATTTTAGGACGCATTTTAATCTCTTTCAGCGCCTGAACTTTCTGTTTCTTGCGCGCGTCCTTGTCGCGTTTCTGCTGCTGATAGCGGTATTTGCCGTAATCGAGAATGCGGCACACGGGCGGGGTGGCATCCGGCGCGACTTCGACAAGGTCAAGCTCGCGCTCTTCAGCGGCACGAATTGCTTCTTCGGGCGTCATGACTCCGAGCTTCACGCCAACGTTGTCGATAACAAGTACCTGCTCGGCATCGATCTCTTCGTTGACTCTCGGCTCATCTGGCAATTTTTTAGCTATATTAGTCACCTCCACAAGGATTGAAGAAAATAAAAAAAGGGGAAAGGCAAAGAAAGCCTCTCCCCTGCATGCACACGTATATACGCAGAACAAATCATAACGTATCTCGCGCATGACCCGTCAGCAGTCAATGACGCCAATCGGGCGAGAGGAACTCCTCTGCTTCTCAATCGCTTGATGGATTGTACCACACAGTTTTTCGATATGCAAGCAAAAATTTCGTCATTTAGAGAAATTTTTACCTGTCTCTATGTTATCCGTTGACTTTAATTCTAAAAAATTCCTTTTCGGGGTCGTACTGACCGGCAAAGAGCTCAGCAAGCGCGTCGAAGGTCATGCTGCCGAGATCGCCCGCAGAGCGCTCTCTGACGGCAAACGTGCCTGATTCCGCCTCTTTTTCGCCGACGACGAGCATGTACGGGATCTTCTCCAGCTGCGCTTCGCGGATTTTTTTGCCCAGCTTCTCGTCTCTAACGTCGACTTCGACGCGGTAGCCGAGATCCTGAAGCTTTTCTGCCATGCCGCGGGCGTAGTCAAGGTAGTCCGCGCTGACGGGGAGAATCTTCGCCTGGACGGGCGCCAGCCAGAACGGGAACGCGCCGGCGTAGTTTTCAATGAGGATTCCCATAAAGCGCTCAAGGCTTCCGAGAATTGTGCGGTGAAGCATGACGGGGCGGTGTTCTTTTCCGTCAGCTCCGATGTAGGTCATGTTGAACTTCTCCGGCATGGTGAAGTCAAGCTGAATTGTGCCGCACTGCCACGTGCGCCCGATGCAGTCCTCAAGGTGGAAGTCGATCTTGGGCCCGTAGAACGCGCCGTCGCCGGGATTGACGACATACGGCGTATTCGTCTCTTCAAGCGTCTCGCGAAGAGCAGTCTCAGCCGCCTCCCACAGCTCATCAGAGCCCATGGAGTCCTCGGGACGCGTCGAGAGCTCGACGTGATACTTGAAGCCGAAAACCTGAGAGTAGACGTAATTCTCAAGCTTCATGATCAGCTTTACTTCATCCTTGATCTGATCCTTCGTGCAGAAGTGGTGCGCATCGTCCTGCGTAAAGCAGCGGACGCGCATCAGACCGTGAAGGGCGCCGGAAAGCTCGTGGCGGTGAACGATGCCGAGCTCAGCCATGCGCATGGGGAATTCGCGGTAGCTGTGCAGCGTGTTCTTGTAGACGATAATCCCGCCGGGGCAGTTCATCGGCTTGATGGCGTGAGGCATGTCGTCAATCGTGGTGAAGTACATGTTGTCGCGGTAATGATCCCAGTGCCCCGACTGAAGCCACAGGTCGCGGCTGAGGATCTGAGGCGTGCGGATCTCCGTGTAGCCGTTCAGGTAGTGGACATGGCGCCAGAACGACATCAGCTTGTTGAGGACGACCATTCCCTTGGGGTGGAAGAACGGGAAGCCGACGCCCTCGTTGTGAAGGCTGAACAGGTCAAGCTCTTTGCCCAGCTTGCGGTGGTCGCGGCGGCGCGCCTCTTCCATCTTCGTGATGTACGCGTCAAGCTCTTCCGCCGAGTTGAACGCCGTGCCGTAAATACGGGTCAGCATGATGTTCTTCTCGTCGCCGCGCCAGTACGCTCCGGCAACCGACAGAAGCTTGAAGTACTTCAGCGGCGCCGTCGTCGGGACGTGAGGCCCGCGGCACAGGTCGACATAATCGTCCTGCCAGTAGAGGTTGACCGTGTCGTCGGTGATTTCGGAGAGGATCTCCACTTTGTACGGATCTTTGCGCTCCGTGAACAGAGCGATTGCCGCTTCTCTGGTGACGCGTTCGCGTCTCAGAGGCACGTTGCGCTTGGCAATCTTGTGCATCTCTTTTTCAATTGCCGGAAGGTCGTTCTCTGAAATCGCCTCGGGGAACTGGATGTCATAGTAGAATCCGTCTTTAATCGTCGGGCCGATCGCGACAACCGCGCCGGGGTACAGGTGGCACACCGCTTCAGCCAGAAGGTGCGCCGTGGAGTGACGGACGATATCCAGACCTTCTGCGGAGTCAAGAGTAATCGGCGCCACTTCGGCGTCGTGCTCAACGCACACGTCCAAATCGACCGCATGACCGTCGACCGTCGCCGCGACAGCGCCTTTATTCAGTTTCCACTGAGAGAGAATATCTCCTGCTTTTAACGCTTCGCTTTCAAGAACGCGCCCGTCAGGGCCGCTGTATTTAAACATGTTGCAACCTCCTTCGTTACTCTGTCTTTTATTAAAACCCATTCCAGCTGACAGCTGGAAAACATGCATTCATTACTTCCTGCCCGTGCTGCCGAATCCGCCGTCCTGACGCTCTGTCGCGTCCAGCTGCGAGCACAGCTGCCATTGCGCTCTGACGACTGGCGCGATGACCATCTGGGCAATCCGGTCGCCGGGCTCAATCCGAAACGCCTCTTTTCCGAGGTTCACGAGGATGACCCTGATCTCTCCGCGGTAATCGGCGTCAATCGTCCCCGGCGCGTTCGGAATTGAAATGCCGTGCTTCAGAGCAAGACCGCTGCGGGGGCGGATTTGCGCCTCATATCCGGAGGGCAGTTCAATGTGCAGCCCTGTGCCGACGGCTGCAATCTCCCCGGGCTCAAGCGTCATCGGCTCGCGTGCGCGCAGATCCATTCCGGCAGACTGCTCCGTCGCGTACTCCGGAAGAGGAATCTCAGGATGGTCACGCGTGATTTTCACTGTCAGTTCCGTCATTTAGCGAAACTCTCTGCGCGATGAGCGGTGCTCGCCGTCGCGGCGTGAGTCGCGGCGCGGGCCTCTGTCGCCTCGGTCGCGGGGCTGCGACGACTCAGGAAGCGCGGCGATTTTCATATCGCGCTCCAGCTCAGCCGGCAGATACTTGCTGAGTCCGGCAGACTCAATCAAATCAGGATCAGCCATCAGACGGCGGCGGGACAGATTGATTCTGTTCTGGTCGTCGATCTCCTTGACCATGACGATGACCTGATCACCGGGCTGGAACACGTCCTCAACCTTGTTGATGTGCTTCGTGCTGATTTCACTGACGTGCAGCAGACCTTCCTTGCCCGGAAGAACCTCGACAAACGCGCCGAAAGCCATCAGACGAGTTACTCTTCCGTAGAACGCCTCGCCCGCCTCAACTTCGCGGACGATGTCCGTGATCATCTTCTTCGCCATGTCGACTGACTCTTGGGTCAGACCGGCGATGTAGACTCTGCCGTCATCCTCCACGCTCACCTTGCTGCCGCTTTCTTGGACGATGTTGCGGATCACCTTGCCGCCGGGGCCGATGACGTCGCGGATCTTCTCCACGTCGATGTTCATCGTGTAGATTCTCGGCGCGTTCGAGGAAAGGACTGCGGGGGAAGGAATCGCCGCTTCCATCGTGTCGAGAATCTGCATTCTCGCCTGATGCGCCTGATTCAGCGCCTGCGACAGAATTTCGCGCGTGATTCCGCCCGCCTTGTTGTCCATCTGAAGCGCGGTCACGCCGTCGCGCGTGCCGGCGACTTTGAAGTCCATGTCTCCGTAGTGGTCTTCAAGCCCCTGAATGTCCGTCAGGACGACGACGTCGTCGCCCTCTTTAATCAGCCCCATCGCGATGCCAGCCACGTGCTTGGCAATCGGCACGCCCGCCGCCATCAGAGAAAGACTGCCGCCGCAGATTGACGCCTGAGAGCTGGAGCCGTTTGACTCAAGGATGTCGGAGACGACGCGGACAACGTAGGGAAATTCTTCTTCAGAGGGAATAAGCGGAGCCAGAGCGCGCTCAGCCAAGGCGCCGTGGCCGATTTCGCGGCGTCCCGGGCCGCGCATGGGCTTGATCTCGCCCACTGAGTACGGAGGGAAGTTGTAGTGCAGCAAAAAGCGTTTATTCGGCTCATTCAGCTTTAAGCCGTCCATGAGCTGATCGTCTTCGCCCAGCATGCCGAGCGTGGTGACGACAAGCGCCTGCGTCTCTCCGCGCGTGAAGAGCGCCGA
>JAXEJY010000255.1:0-6824 GCA_034101315.1 Pyramidobacter sp. | reverse complement strand
CCCCCATCAGGCGTCCGCGAGCGTAAAAATTATAGCATACGCCGCCGCCGCAATGATACTGGATATCGTCCGCGTAAAACTCATGCTGAGAGGACAGACCGTACAGGGATACGCGGCTTTTCTGCTCCTCTGACATCTGCTTCATCATCTCACAAATGCCCGGATCGTCTCCGCAGAGGAACATATGCCCTCCGGGCTTCGTGTTGCTTAAAAAACGCAGAAACGCTTCTTCAACCGATTTTATTGTCGGATAGTGATTGACGTGATCCCAATCGACGTTGGTGACAATCGAGTAATACGGGTGGAAGCATTCAAACGAACCGTCGCTCTCGTCGATTTCAGCCACCATGTACTCCCCTGAGCCGATTTTTGCGTTGCAGCCGATGTCGCAGAGCTCGCCGCCGATAGCGACCGTCGGCTTCATGTCCGCAACTTCAAGAATGTAGCTGATCATCGAGGTTGTCGTCGTCTTGCCGTGCGTTCCGACAACGCCGATTCCCCGGCGCGAGTCAAAAAGAAGACTCAGAAGCTCCGCGCGCTGAAGCACGGGGATGCCTGCCGCGCGCGCCTGAGCAAGTTCTGCGTTGTCACACGGTATGGCGCTGCTGTACGCTAAAAGATCAACAGAATAGTTTTTCAGATGATCCACAGAATGGCCGTAACTGATCGACACTCCGGCTTTTTCCAGCTTATCCATATAACTGCTGCGCCCCATGTCGCAGCCAGACACGCAATATCCCAACTGCTGGAACAGCAGAGCCAAACCGCTCATTCCAGCGCCGCCGACTCCCATTAAATGTATATTTCGAACCGAACTGAGATCAGTTTTTCTTCGATCCACAGAGGGACTCTCCTTTCAAGAGTGAAAGACTGGCAGAACACGGCAGAGATTTTCTGAGCCGGCGCTGATGTTTTCGGATTCGCCCTCCTGGACAGCAGCGGACGACAGGGCTTTTAAGAACTCATCAGGCGAAGCGTCCTCCGAAATGACAACAGCTCCTGTCAGCGCTGAAAAGACACGAGCGTTGCTCTGCTGATGATTATCAGCCGCCCCGAGCCACGGAACGACGACAGCCGGTATTCTAAGGGCTTTCAGCTCAGCAAGCGTAGAAGCTCCAGCTCTGCACAGAATGCAATCAGCCGCAGAGTACACTGTTCCCATATCCCAGCACGCCGCATGCGTCATGGCTTCAGGAAAAGGACGTTCACTTTCTGATATTCCCATGCATAAAACTTTGTATCCGGATAATTTTATCATATTCCGGGCAGATTGAAGAGTTTTTTTAAGCCCTCTGCTTCCTAAAGACCCGCCGGTAATCACCAGCAGTTTTTCATCGCTGCAAAGACTGACTCCCAGCAGCCGGCGCTGGGCGTCTTTTTTGTCGGTCAAGGCGATGCTGCGAAGAGGCATTCCTGTATAAACGCGTCGCGAACCACTAAGCCCCAAACACTCTTCCCACGCCGTGGCAACCGTTACGCCCATGCGCGACGCCAGACGAGTTACCTTCCCCGCCACGGTGTTCTGCTCATGAATCACGACAGGGATTCGGAGACATCGGGCAGCAAAGAGGACGGGCAGCGAAAGATATCCGCCGAAGAGAACACAGCACGCAACGTTATGCTTTCTCAGCACGGAAAGACTTTCAAAAAAAGAACTGAAAAGGCTCTTCCAGCGCGCCAAAGATTTCAGCCCGCGAACGCCGAGCGGCGAGCCTTCAAGCGTCAGCTTTTCCGGCTGCAAACCGTTCGCGCTGAAAATTTCAGTCTCAAGAGGGCGACTGCCGCAGAGCCACACGACATTTTCGCCGCGCTTTTTCAAATACTGTCCGAAAGCGATTGCCGGGAAAATGTGACCGCCTGTGCCGCCTGCCGCTAAAAGGATTGTGTGCGTCATTTCCTCAAGACCTCTCTTTGCTACTTTTCACGGACAAGTCTGATAAGCAGACCGATACGAACCCACATCATCACGAGCGACGTGCCACCGTAACTGACGAACGGCAGAGGCATTCCTGTCAGCGGTATGATCTTCATCACGCCGCCGAGGTTAATGAAAAAGGGAAGAAGAACAGAAACGCAGCAGCCCCATATTGCAATGCGCCGCAGGGGCTCCGCTTTCATATACTTTGCATAGACACAAAGAGTCCAGAGAAGAAAAAGAAAAAAAACAAAACCCGTTCCGATAAGACCGAACTGCTCCCCGATGGCGGGAAAGATAAAGTCGTTGTGAATCTCCGGCAGGAATCCCTGACCGCGCCCCATGCCTATGCCCCATATGCGCCCGTTTGCAAAGGCGATCAGCCCCTGAATGACCTGATATCCGGAGTCCATCGGGTCGAGCCACGGGTCAAACCACATTGCGATCCGTTCCATTCGATACCCGCGGCTGGCAAAGTACCATAAAAACGGGGCCGCCGCGACGCTCAAGATCGCGGGAACAAGAATGCCGTAGCGCTCAACAAACAGCGCGCCGATCAGCGCCGCAATCATTAAAAATCCGCCGAAATCGGGCTGAAGCAGAATAACTGCGGCAAAAGGGATAAACAGAATGACTGTTGCCGTCAGGGCTCGGGAAATTTTCGTCTCGCGAGCATACACTTTTGAAAAATGAACCATCAGCGCCAAGCTGACAAGCTCCAGCGGCTGAAAATTCACGGGACCAAGACGGATCCAGCGCGACGCGCCTTTGACGCTGACGCCGAGAGGCGTCAGCGTCAGAAAAACGAGCAGAAGCGCAACGCAGAGCAAAAAGCCGCTGGTGCGAAACCACATTCTGAGGGGAATCTGCGTCGAAAAAACAAATGCGCTGAGCGCGAATACAAGCCAAACTGCCTGTTTGAAGCCGGGAGATGAAAAACTCCAGCCTTTCATCGACGCAATGACGACGACGCCCAGCGTCGAAAGGATCAGCGGGATAATCCACAGGGCAAAAACGCTGCCGCTCGGCGGCTGCTCCAGCGCATAATGTGCCTCAGTCGAGGCTGCGGACAATCGCGGCAAAGTGTTCCCCCCGTTCGGCATAGTTTTTGTACATGTCCCAGCTCGTACACGCCGGAGACAAAAGGACTGTGTCGCCAGGACAGGCTATCGACGCCGCTTTTTTGACGGCGTCTTCCATGCTGCCGGCACGGCAGACTTCGGTAAAACCGGCATGTGCCAGCGCCTGCATGATGGCGTCAGCTTCCTCGCCGAGGACAATTGTGGCGCGCGCCTGCTCGCGCACGGCGCGTGCCAGCTCGGCATAATCCTCGCCTTTTCCCTGCCCGCCCAAGATGACGACTTTCGCCCCGTCAATACAGCGGAGCGCCGTCACCGACGCGGCGACATTCGTTCCCTTTGAGTCGTCAATGTACACCGCGCCGCGGTACGTGCGGATAAATTCGCAGCGATGCCTGGGAGGCTGAAACGTCTCAAGCCCCGCGGACGGGTCAATATGCGGAAAGACAAGAACAGCAGCAGCCAGAGCCATAGCGGCATTCTCAACGTTATGCGTTCCCTGAAGACGAAGTCTGTCCCTGTGAAACAGAACTCTGCTGCCGGATTCGCAGACCAGTTCTGCCGCCCCGCCGGCAAACTCTATGCGCCGCTGGCCTCCGCTAAGAGTCCATACTTCGCGCGGCGGCGGCACTCTGAACGCGTCGCGGCTGTGGACGACAGCCCATGATTTTCTGTCCTCTGGCGGCGCAAAAATGTGGCATTTGTCCGAGATGTAGTTCTCGTACGAACCGTGCCAGTCAAGGTGGTCGGAAGCCAAGTTCGTCAGTATTGCCGCGTCGGGTTTCAGAACACTGCTCCAGTGCAGCTGAAAACTGCTCAGCTCAAGCACAAGCGCGTCGTACTTTTTCCCCGCGCAGTCGGCAAGGGGCACGCCGATGTTTCCGGCAGCCTGTACGCGCAGTCCGTTGCTCTGCAGAACGTGCGCCGCCAGCGCCGTGCTGGTCGTCTTTCCGTTTGTGCCGGTCACCGCGATGATCTTTCCGCTCAGATACGGCGCGAGAAAGTCAAGCTCTCCGACGACGGGAATGCCCATTCTCCGCGCCGCCGCAACCGCTTCGCTCTTCGGCGAAATGCCGGAGCTGAGAACCATCATGTCGCACTGACACGCCGCGATGTGCCCTCCGCACTCCCAGGCGATGCCGTTCTTCTCGAAAAGACGCTGCGTTTCATCAGAAAGCGCCGCTGTGTCAGAAACAAGCACCGACGCGCCGAGTTTTTTTGCCCAGAGAGCCAGCGACCGGCCGCTGACGCCGCCGCCTACAACGCAGATCCTGCCAGTCATGCGCACACCTCCCGCCCTTTTTTATCAAACTGCCGACTGAGCGCTAAAAAGCGAGATAAACGCTTAAAAGCGCCGAAGACATCAGAAGATGAACGATCCAAAAACGAACGACAATTTTATCTTCTTTCCAGCCGATCAGCTGGAAATGATGGTGCAGCGGGCTCATCCGGAATACCTTTCTCTTGAATCCGTGAATGGCTATTAGCTGAATCACGACAGACAGCATCTCAATTCCAAATCCTGACGCCGCAGGAATAAGCGAGAGAACCCCGTTTCCCCAAAATGCGCACGACGCCATCAGCCCAGCAAGAAAATGCGCTCCGACGTCGCCCATAAAAACAGTGGCGGGGTGAGAATTATGCCACAAGAATCCCAGAGAAAGCGCCAGCCCGACAGCTGCCCCCTGAAGTGAAACATCGCTGCGTCCCGACAAAAACATCAGAACGCCGAACGAAAGAGCAGAGCCTCCCGCAGCAAGCCCGTCGAGCCCGTCAGTGACGTTGACGGCGTTCTGAACGCCAATTGCGAAAAACAAAGCGACCGCCCAAGTCCACGCACCGGCAAAAAAAGTTCCTGCCAGCGGCGGCGTGAAGCCCCCCAGAGCCAGAGCGGCAAACCACGCGCACGTCGTCGCCGCCTGAAGGAAAAACTTGCGCAGACTCGTCAGCCCCTCGCTGGAGTGGCGCAGATACTTCAGCATATCGTCAGCCAAGCCGACAGCACCCGCCAAAAGAGGGTAGCTCCAAAACAGCGCAGCTGACGAGTCTCCCTGAATTATGGCTGAAATGAGCAGCCCCGACCCAATCAGCATGAACACCATGCCGCCCATTGACGGGACTTTTTCTTTAATCTCAGCGTCGATTCGCGTGCCGTACTCTTTTTGAACCTGCGAGACGTGCTTCTGCTTCATATACGATATCCACGAAGTCTGCGCCGCGATTTCCGACACAAAGGCGACGCAGAAAAGGATTGCCGCGTTCATCATAATTCTAAAGCCCTCACAACCTGCTCAAGATGATTGCCGCGCGACCCTTTGACGAGGATTACGTCGCCTTTTTCAGGGCTGCGCGCCTCAACCGCCAGGACAAGATCATCAATTGAGTCAAAGCAAAATTCCAGCGCTTCAGGAACTGTTTTCCACTCAGCGCCGTACAAAAACACCTCTCCGCCTGCCTGAAGCGCGCGCTTCAACAGCTTTTCGTGCTCCTTTTGAGAAATGACGCCGAGCTCGCGCATCGACCCGAGCACAAGAAAACGCCGGCCGCTCAGCTCAACGGAATCAAGGGCTGTCAGCGCAGCTTTCATTGCCGCAGGGCTTGCGTTATAGCACTCGTCGACGATGACCGCGCCGCCGGCACCCATCTTTATTTCACCTCGCCCCGCTGAATTTCTGCATTTTGAGATATTCTGCGCAATATCGCGCGTTGAAAGCCCCAAAGTTCCCGCCAGAGCGCATGCACAGCACAGGGGGTAGAGCTGATGTGTCCCGAAAAGAGGCAGCGATATTTTGAACGATATGCCGTCAAGACCAGTCAGCACAGCGTCGACCTTAAAATGATCGTTTGCCCACGACACATGTTCCCCGGCGAAGTTGACTGTTCCTTTTCTGCCGAAGGAGATGACCTCCGGCAGATTCATCGTTCCTGCGCAGCTGCACAAAGCAGAATTGTCGCCGTTGAGCACCGCCCTCTTCAAAGCGGCTGACTTCAGAATTTCCGTTTTAGCCGCTAAGATAGCTTCCAAAGATCCAAATCCCTCGACATGCACAGGCGCAACTTCAGTAATCACTGCCGTCGTCGGGGGCATAAAGCGCACCATCTCGGCAATTTCGCCGGAGTGGTTTGCCCCCATCTCAAGAAGGAGAATCTCTGTGTCCTCAGGCGCAGCCAAAATCGTGACAGCGCAGCCGATAAGCGTATTGTAGTTGCGCCCTGCGCAATGAACTTTGAAGTGATCTTCAATCAGCGCGCGCGTGTAGTTTTTCGTGGAAGTTTTGCCAACGCTGCCCGTCACGGCGATAAAGTCTTTCAGACATTTCAGAGTCCTGATGTACGCGCCTGCCAAAACAGCAAGCCCGTATTCGCAGCGCTCTTCAGTCAGAAGAAAAGCCGTCTGCGGAAAGCGGGCGCACCATTCAGGCTGAAACGCCGCTTGCTCACACACGACAAGCGATACGCCTTTTGCGAGAACGTCGGGTATGAAATTATGGCCGTCAACATGTTCGCCGCGCAGAGCGACAAAGCCTTCGCCAGCCGATGTTTCACGGCTGTCAACACGGATTGTCAGAGGAAAGCTGACCTCAGGTCCGCGGCAGACAATGCCGCACTCACGGGCAAGCAGCGTCGCGTTCACAGTGCCCGCACCCCTTTCTCAGCCATCCAGTTTTCAACTGCGCCTTTATCGCTGTAGGGATGTTTTACGCCGTTGATTTCAAGATACGGCTCAGGCCCTTTTCCCGAAAGGACAAGAAGATCGCCCGGCTCGCACCAATCAAGGGCGGCTTTAATTGCCGCTTCGCGCGGCATGACGATCGAGAAGCAGTCATCCT
>JAXEJY010000254.1:0-4161 GCA_034101315.1 Pyramidobacter sp. | reverse complement strand
TCTGAAGCTTTTTGAAAAAATCCTTCAGCTCGCGGACAAACGCCTCTTTCTGCTCTGACTTGTACATGCGGTAGTTTTTATGCAGGACGAGCGAGCAGAGGCGCCGTTCTGGCTCTTCGGTCAGACGGCGGTATTCAAGAGGATAGTGTGCGGCAAAGAAGCGCGCGGCGGACAGAGGCAGAATGGTCCAGTAGGGCGTGCCGGTCAGCATAACGGGCATGGGCTGAGCAAAACTCATCTGGATAAACGGTTTTTTCTCCTCCCACAGAGTTTTCCTCCATTTTTTAAACGACGGAGACATCTCGAAGAACAGCTCGCGGCCGATGTCCAAGTTTTTGGGATCGACCGGTCCCGCGCCGTACTCGGCGATGTTTTTGACGGAGGTTAGAAGCACATACGGCTCGCTGTACAGGGGCGTCACCTGAAGCTGGTCGTGCTGCAGCGTGCTTTCGCGGTTCGTCAGTCCGATGTCGATAACGCCCTCTTCCATGAGTCTGAATATTTCCCATGAGTGATGAGAGTGAATTGAAAGCGAAATGTCGCGGTGTTCCTGAGCGTACTGAAGGAAAAAACCGGGAAGAAGCCACGAGCCGATGCTGTCTGTACACGCCACTTTCATGAGCGTCTTCACCACTTCGTCTTTCAGAGAGCGTGCCGTTTCATACAGATCTATCCACTGCTGGACGATCGGAAGCAAACGCGCTCCGTGGCGCGTGAACTCGACGGTTTTCTGTCCGCGCTCGCGGACGACGAGCTGCAAGCCGAACTCGCGCTCAAGGCTTTGAAGGCGCTGCGTCACGGCTGACTGGGTCAGCCCGACGGCGCGCGCTGTCTGCGTAATGCTGCGCGTGCTGGACAGCTCTAAGTAGATTTTGGCGTCTTTAAAATCCATCATATAACCTCGTGTCGTGTAAAGTACCGTAATCGTTTTAATTATAGTGAAGCCATCACATGAATTCAAGGCTGAGGGCTGAATTGGCAGCCTTTGAGAGAGAAGGAGCGAACAGAACGATGAAGAACAGAACTCTGATAAAAAACGCAAAAATCTACGACGGGACGGGCAGCAAGCCTTTTTACGGCGATGTGCTCATTGAGGGAGAGCTCATCAGCAAAGTCGGACGCTTTATCGACGCGCCTGACGCAGAAGTCGTCGACGGCGAAGGCAAGATCCTGACGCCGGGGTTTATCAACTGCCACAGTCACTGTGAGCTTCACCCGTTCTACAATCCGCAGATGCTCCAGTCTGTCGCGCAGGGAATCACGACGGAGCTGATCGGACAGGACGGCCTTTCTGTCGCGCCGGTCAGCGCGGACGACGCGGCGGAGCTGACGGAAAACATGACGTGCCTGTGCGGCAAAGCGGACAAGCCGTTTTGGTGGCGCAGCCATGCGGACTACATGAAGCTGGTTGAGGAGGCGAATCCCGCGTGCCGCTTTGTCGGTCTGCTGGGATCGGGAACGGTCCGCATGAATGTCATGGGCAGCGAAAACCGTCCGGCGACGCCTGAAGAGATCAAAAAAATGCAGGACGTCATTGAACAGGGCATGAGAGAGGGCGCGCGCGGAATTTCGTTCGGCCTGATTTATCCGCCCAGCAGCTACGCGTCGACTGAAGAGATGTGCGAGGTGTGCAAAGCTGTCGCCAAGCATGACGGCATTATCATGGTTCATCTGCGCAGCGAAATGGACGGGCTTCTTGAGTCGTTTGAAGAGATGGTGCGCGTCATGAAGGAAAGCGGCGCGCGGCTTGAAATTTCTCACCTCAAGTCGCTCGGACCGAAGAACTGGGGCACTGTTCTGAAGATCCTTGACCGCATGGAAGAGCTTCAGAACGAAGGCTACGACATCGGTTTCGACCAGTATCCGTGGAACGCCGGAAGCACGGGTTTGAAAGCCACCGTTCCGGGCTGGGCGTACTCGGGCGGCGAGGACGCTTTTGAAGCGCGTCTGGCAGATCCCGCAGAGTACAAAAAGATCTACGAGGAGACGGCGAAAATCCTCCACAACCGCGGCGACGGCGAGCGCGTTCAGATCGCGACGGTTCCGTTCAGCACTGAAGACTTTTCGTGGATGCCCGGTCTGAGGCTTGACGCCGTTGCCAAGCGCCTCGGCATGGACGAGCCGGCGGCTGCCCTTTACATTCTGTCAAAGACGCGTTCGTCGGTCATCTGCGTCTACCACTCCATCAGCGAGGACGACGTGCGCGCCGTCATGCGCAGTCCGTATCACGTCGTCTGCACGGACGGAATTATCGGCTCTGTGCCGCATCCCCGAGCCTACTCGACGTATCCGCGCTTTTTGGGACGCTACGTGCGCGACCTCGACGTCATGCCGCTTGAGACGGCGATTAATCACATCACGGGCGAGCCGGCGCGGCGTCTGCGTCTCTGGGACCGCGGGCTTGTCCGCGAGGGGCTGTCAGCCGACCTTGTCCTGTTCGACTACGACCGCATGATTGACACCAACAGCTACACTGATCCCAAGAAACTGCCTGAAGGGATCTGCACAGTATGGGTTCGCGGAACAGTCCGCTATGACGAGAGCATGAAACAGTAAAAAATACGCACAGCGCTGAAAAAGCCGCGTCCGAAAGTCCGGACGCGGCTTTGCTGTGATATGAGCTACTTTTTCTGAGCTGAAACGTCTAAAGTATTCGTAAAGTGGACGTCGAGCTGCGGGAAGGGCATTCCGATTCCGGCGGCGTCAAACGCTGTCTGAATTCCCTCGCGCAGTTCGCCGGCGGCTTTTGTCGCGCTGATTATTTTCTGATTCACCCAGAAGTAGAGCGTAAAGTCCAAAGAGCTGGCGCCGAAATTGGCAAAAAGAACCCACGGCGCGGGCGACGCGAGAACGCGCGGATTTTCTGAGGCGACTTTCAGCGCTGTCTCCCGGACGAGGGCTGCCGGCGTGCCGTAGCACACTGAAAACGCGACGCTTCCGCGCATGAGCGCGTCTGAAAGGCTCCAGTTGACCATCTGGTTGTCGAGGAGCTGGCTGTTGGGGACGATGACTTCGCGCTCGTCAAACGTGCGGATCAGCGTGGAGCGGACGCCCAAATCCATGACAACGCCTGAAATATTGCCGACTTCAATAGTGTCGCCAAGCCGGAACGGGCGGTTAAGCGTCAGGATAATGCCGCTGATGAGGTTGTTGAACATGTTCTGCGCGCCGAAACCGACGGCAATGGCGACAGCGCCGCCGAGGAACGCGAACGCCGTCAGAGGAATGCTGACGATGTAGAGGGCTGTCAGGAAAATGACGATGATGAGGATGTAAAAAGCGAACCGCTCAAGCGTCCGGCGGCTCGTCTCGTCAAACTTGAAATGACGCGCTGCAGCGCGCGCCATCAGGCGGACGATGCGCTTCCCGACCCATGTGCCGAAAACGATGATGGCGAGCGCCAGCGCAAACTCTTTGACGCGCACTCCGTAACCGCCGCTCTGCCACAGCTCTGTGTTCAGCACGCCTTCAGCGCGCTTGCGCCACATGGCAGCTGCCTTGTCTGTCAAGCTGACGCTGTCGTACATCTCCTCGAGCTCAAGGATGAAATGACGCTGCTGCGCCGCTGTGGCGACGACCGCTCCTGAATAGCTGAGGCAGTCTTTTATTGAGCCCTGAATCATGTCCCTGTGCTTCTTCAAAACCGCCAAGACCTGTTTGCTTTCCGTGCTGTCCATGAGCTTTTCCAGAGTGGACTGCTTTGTCTGGAGCGACAGAAGGTCTTTTTGCACGGAGACGAGCTCATTGTCAAGCGCTTCCACCTGAAGCGCCAGTTTTTTGACGGTCTCAGGCAGAGCCGTCTTGTCCGCAGCGCCGCGCTTGAGGTCGTATCTCAGCGTCCAAATACTGCGCCGCTGCGCCATGAGGACGAGCGACTGCTGAAGCTGATCCATCTGATCTCTGTATCGGTCTAGGGCGGACACTCTGTACGACTCTTCCGCCGCCGCAGCTTCTTTCTCAGCGTCGTCTTTCGCCGCCGCCGTCTTTTTTGCCGCAGCGCTGGCCGCGCGTTCCGCTGATTTCAGCTGACGGATGACGTCCGGCTTCATCGCCTCCAGTTTCGCGACGGAGGCGTCCATCTCCTCCATCTGCCTCTTAAAAGCCTCTTCTGACAGGTCAACGTTGTCGAGAATGTATTTTTTCAGACTGCTGCGGCGCGTG
>JAXEJY010000253.1:0-8590 GCA_034101315.1 Pyramidobacter sp. | reverse complement strand
CAAGCTCGCGTCCCATTTGGTAGGCAAGCCGTCCGCGCTGGCCGTATTTTGCGGCAAGGAGAATATCGCGCGCTCTGCCTTTATGCCTGCAGAGTGCCGTGACAGTATAACGCGTTCCATGCTGTTCGCAGGGGGAAGCTTTGCCGCACACCAAACAGTGCGGCAAAGGATTGACTTCAAGCGCGCTTTTGAGGCACTGAGGGCAAATATCCTGTCCCAGTTCGCCGCAGACAGGACAGCTTTGCGGAAAGAAAAAATGAAGCGCCAGTCTGCCGATCATGTGCTCCAGCCTGCTGTCAGGGCGCCGTCACTGCAGCGACGTTTTCCACCGGCACGGCAGGACGCTGAGGCAGTTCAAAATCGGGCAGATGTTCATCGTCGGGGCGCATAGCTGTCTCCACGTCAATGCGCACGTTCAAAGGTCCTTCGCTGTACACGTCGCGCGCCGCATAGATGGTCACCCGATACGGCGGAGGTGTTTTTGTCATGCGCTCAACGGCGTCATAGAAGTCGTTTGCCGGAATATCACCCACAGTCCCCGTCAGCGGATCGTTTAAGATTCCTGCCGACGACGCCATTCTGTTCAGCTCGCGCAGCATATAGCTTAAAAGAGCTTCCGCTTCGAGCGAGTCTCTTGGCGTTCTGATGACACGTGTCAGAAGTTCTTCGTCTTTTTCAAACACAAGCGTGCTTTCAAAGACGCGGTACTGAAGACGCAGCTTCTCTCCTTCGGCAATGTTGAACGGGGGCGACGCTCGCACGACTTTGCGGCTGTCATATTCCATAACGCGCCATAGAACAGCGTTGACGGAATCAGAATCCTCTTCGATGATCACCGATGTCGGATCTGCGTTCAAGCGGTGCGCTATCTGATAGCGGATGCGTTCATTAAGCCGGTCAATCAGCTTTCTGACCTCAGCTTCGCTTTTAATACCCTCAGGGATGACTTCCTGACCGAGGCGCTCATCTGCAAAGGCGATAATTTTTCCTTCCTGCAGCCGTCCAAGCGTACTGCGCAGCAGCTGAACATCAGATTCAAGCGCTTCGCGCTCCAAATTCAGTTTATCGCGCTCCGCTCGAACGTTGTCCGTGTCGGCGCGCAGCTGGTCAATGCGCTTCTGCATCTCTGAGAGATCTTTTTCCTTTGTGTCAAGTTTCTGCTGCGTTTCAACGACGAGGAGCGAAGAAATCTGCTGTTCATTTCGGCTGTCCTGAAGCTGGCGCGTCAGATCAATCATCTGACGCTGAATGTACTGCATTGAAAACAGCGTCGTGCGCACAGTTTCTGACATAACTGCCAAAATGGCGATGACGCAGAAAGAAATGATCATGCCCGTCACTGCGGTAATCAGCGATGAAGTATAGCGCGGACGCAAGTTGAACAGGGTGACGCGGCGCTTGGCAAATTTCATGCCGACTCTGTCGCCGATATAGGACAGCGCGCCGCCGGCGAAAAGCGTCAGCACGATGAGCTTCCAGTTGACTTCCTGAATAAGCTCCCACAGGCTTTCTTCCATCAGCAGCGCTCCTTTCTCCATGCCTCGGCAAGTCTTTGCATGTACTGCACCTGAGCCTGACACACAGCGTCTATTTGCCACGCTTCCCACAATGGACCGCTGTTCATTCCGGGACACTGAGCAGCTGCGGCGTTCCATGCCTCAGGCGACGCCAGAACTTCCGGCCAAAACGGCCATGTGCGGCACGTGACTGGACGCAGCGCGTACACGCGGCAGCGGTTGTCAGGACAATTCATGACACAGCGTCCGTCCCTACTCTCTTTAACGCTGGGAAAGCGCCAGCGTCCTGTTTCGTAGCGCCGGCGAAACTCATCCGCACTGAGCTCAAGAAACGCGGCAATGCGTTTCTCTTCTTCTGGCGTGACAAAGATGCCGCCAGGCTCGCCGCGGCAGCAGCGTCCGCAGCCAAGGCATTCAAAATGCAGACCGCCGCTCCACCACGGCCGTCTGTCAATATCCTCTGTTTCTTCAGAGGTGTTCTCTGTATTATTTTTCATTTCAACGTCAGCGTTTGCTTCGGCGCGCCGAGAAAAGCACGCTGCTGCGCGTCGGATCTGAGAGGTGGCTGATATTGGCAAGCGCCATACCGGTTCCCAGCGCCACACATTCAGTCGGATGATCGGCGACGATGCATTTGATGCCGGTGCTGCGCGAAATCAGTTCGGGCAGTCCGCGCAGCAGAGCTCCGCCGCCTGTCAGGATAATTCCTTTGTCGATAATATCGGCAGAAAGCTCAGGCGGCGTCATTTCAAGGACATTTCGGATGCCTTCGACAATGGTCTGAACGCGGTCAATAATCGCTGAACAGACGCTGCGGCTGTTGATCTCAATCTGACGGGGCAGCCCCTGAACCAGATCGCGTCCCTTGAGCGTCATGTTGTTGTCCTCTCCGTCAGGGAGGCAGGAGCCGATCATGATCTTCAGGTTCTCTGCCATCTGTTCGCCGATGGCGAGGTTGTACTGTTTGCGCAGATAGCGCATGATACATTCGTCAAGCTTGTCGCCGCCGATTCTCAGCGATTTGGAGATGACGCAGCCGCCAAGCGAAATGACGGCGACGTCTGTCGTGCCGCCGCCGATGTCGACAATCATCTTTCCGCAGGCTTCTTCAACTTGGAGATTGGCGCCGATTGCAGCCGCCATGGGCTCTTCAATTAAATACGCTTCGCGGGCCCCCACTTCAACTGCCGCTTCAAGAACGGCGCGCCGCTCGACGTCCGTCGCGCCCGAAGGAACGCAGATCATCACACGGCTGCGGAAATAGCGCTGAAAGCCGGTGTTCACTTTTTTCATAAAATAGCGGAGCATCGCTTCTGTCATGGAGTAATCGGCAATGACGCCGTCGCGCAGAGGACGGACTGATATCACGTTGCCGGGAGTTCTTCCAACCATGTTTTTCGCATCGTAACCGACGGCAAGAATTCTGCCCTGATCCTGATCCACAGCGACGCATGACGGTTCCTTCAGGACAATTCCTTTGCCTTTCATGTAGATCAGTACAGTCGCTGTGCCGAGGTCAATGCCTATATCATTGCCAAATGAAAACACTGAAACTTCCTCCCCCCATCGGGTAGATAAACTCATGGAAGTGCCGGAGGTGCAGAGCGCGCGTTTACGGGAAATATGTTCTTGCACAACACGCGCAAAGGCGCTGAGAAAAAATTCTGAGGCTCTTAAAACAAAGCCTGTTCATTTTTCCGGCAGTTGATTTGACAGTGTATATTTTACCTTATTTCGGCGCTAATAGCCAACACGCCAGAAAAAGAGACCGTTCGGCGGCGCAGTCAAAGCAGAATCCGAGCGAGTGCCCCCCTCAAGAAGCTGCGCCAGCCACGACAAAGGCTTTCGCCCTGATCCTATCTCGCTGAGGTTGCCTGCCATGATGCGAATCATATTCGTCAGAAATGCGTCTCCGCGAACTCTCAAAATCGACATCTGACCGCGGTTTATCCAGCGGACAAAATGCATTCGGCGAACAGGATTTTCAGGAACTTCAGAAGCGCGACAGAACGCGCTGAAATCGTGCACGCCCTCCATCATCGCACAGGCGCGCCGTATTTGCGCCGCGTCCCAGTCATCTTTCTTTTTCCACCAGACATAGGGCTTCAAATGAGGATAACAGTATGAGCCGCGCCAGATAAAGTACGCGTACTCGCGCCACACAGCGCTTCGCCGAGCGTCAAAGTCATTCGGGCGCTCCATCACCTGCGTGACACTTGCCGCTTCCGGAAGATGCGCGTTAATCGCCAAAAGCAGACGGCGCGGCTGCCATTCGCGGCTCATTGAAAACGAAGCGACTTGACCGCGCGCATGAACGCCGGCGTCAGTACGTCCGGCGCCTGTGACGCGCACGCTCTCTCCGTTCAGGAGCGTCAGCGCCGCTTCAAGCGCCTCCTGAACCGACGGCGCGTCAGGCTGATACTGCCAGCCCGAGAACTTGCCTCCGTCATAACTGATAACACATGAATAGCAAGGCATGTCAGCTCAGCACCTTGTTGACAACTTCCTGAAGAGGAATCAGGACCACGCAGAAGAGCAGCGCGCACGTATCGCTCAAGCGCCACACAAACGGCTTCATGCGCGTACGGCCGACGCCTCCGCGGTAGCAGCGCGCTTCCATCGCAACCGCCAATTCATCAGCGCGCTGAAAGACAATAACGAAGAGCGGCACAAGAACGGGAACAAACGCCTTCATGCGCTTCACAATTGAGCCGCGTTCAAGATCCGCGCCGCGCGCGAGCTGAGCTTTTAAGATCCTGTCCGTCTCCCCAAGGAGCGTAGGAATAAAACGCAGAGCAATTGTCATCATCATAGCAAGCTCATGCGCCGGAAAACCGAAACGGCGCAGCGGCGAAAAAATACTCTCCAGACCGTCTGAAAGCTGCATTGGACTAGTCGTCAGCGTCAAGAGATTCGCAAAAAGGACAAGCAGAGTCAGGCGAAGACTCATCGTCCACGCCATCGTGATTCCCTCGCGCGTGATGCGGAAAAAACCCCAAGACCACAGAGCTTCACCGCGCGAAAACAGCAGATTCAGCACGGCAGTAAAGATAATCAGAAAGAGCACTGTTCGGATGGAGCGCAGAAGAAAAAGAACTTTGATCTCTGAAAGAAACGAACACAGCAGCAGCAGAGCACACCACAAAATCCAATCATATGGCTGCGATGCCATAAAAATGCCCGTTAAGATCAGGACCAGAGCGCCGATCTTCGCTCTCGGATCGAGACGATGGACGCAAGAGCTGGCCGGAATGTACTGACCGAAACTCATATTTTCAAGAAACTTCATCGGCTCTTCCTCCTGGCACGCACAAGCGCCTCGCTCAGCCTCACAGGGTCGCACGTCAGAGGAACTTTAATTCCCCGCTCAAGCAAACTCAGCTCTAACCGGTACATTTCCGGCAAGACAAGTCCTTGAACAGGGTGCGTCCACAAAAAGCGCGCCATTTCCTCAGACGTTCCGCAGCTGACCATTCTGCCGTGGTCAAGAGCCAAGATGCGGTCGCTTTGCGCAAAGGCAATTTCGAGATCGTGCGTAATGAGAACAATTCCTGTCCCATTACGGTAAATACGCGCAAGAAGGGACAGGAGCGCCTCCCGCCCCTTCCAGTCAAGTCCGGCAGTCGGCTCATCAAGGACAAGGTAATCAGGCGACGCAGCGAGAACTGAAGCAATCGCGACTCGTCTCTTCTCTCCGCCGGATAAACTGAACGGATTGCGGTTCAAATAGCTGTCGTCCAGACCAACAGCGTGCAGCGAGCTGAGGACAACTGAGTCAAGTTGGCCTTCCGGAATTCCCCAGTTGCGGGGAGCAAAAGCAATCTCCTCACGTACAGTCTCCTCAAAAAGCTGCTGCTCAGGATACTGAAAAACAAGTCCGACGCGCTTTCGAACCTGACGAAAATCGGCCTTTTTGTTCTCCTTCGCCGGAACAACTGCCGTTCCGTCAACGACAACCCGTCCGCTTGTCGGACGCAGAATAGCGTTCAGATGCTGCGCCAGCGTGGATTTTCCGCTGCCCGTGTGACCAATTATTGAAGTCCAGTGCGAGCGCTCAATCGACAACGAAATACCCTCCAGAGCTGTTGTCTGCAGGGCTGTATTTTCATGATAAATATGCGTAAGATTTTCTATGAGGATAGACATAGAGCTTTTCCTATCTCCTCCGCCGTCGGCGAAGTGTCCTTTGCAATCAGCCCCGAAGTGACAAGGCGTTCTTTCAATATGACCATCGGAGGAACTTCCAATCCCGAACGGCGATTCAGATCCTTCAGGCTAAAGAGCTCTTCAGGCGTTCCCTGCCACTCAATGCGTCCGCCGGACAGCAGAACAACTCGATCAGCGCTGTAAATTTCTTCAAGGCGATGCGTCACATGCAGGATTGTAATCCCGCGGGCATGGAGTTTTTTTAAAAGCGATATCACTTCATCGCGCCCTTCAGGATCAAGCATTGCCGTCGGCTCATCCAGAACAATGCAGCCTGAATTCATCGCCAGCGCACCCGCAATAGCAAGGCGCTGCTTCTGCCCGCCTGAAAGGGTGTACACAGCCTTTGACGCTTTCTCTTCAAGACCGCATACCGAAAGCGCATCATTCACTCTCGCTCTAATTTCTTCACTGCTCAGACCAAGATTCTCGAGCCCAAAAGCAACGTCATCCTCAACAACTGTCGACACAATCTGATTCTCCGGATTTTGAAACACCATCGAAACATTTGTGCGAATTTCCCATTGATTCTCCTCAGTTCTGGAGTCCAGGCCGTAAATAAAACAAGCGCCCTGCATCGGAACGAGCAGGGCGTTAAGGTGTTTGGCCAGCGTTGACTTTCCAGAGCCATTGCTGCCGACCAGGGCAATCCACTCGCCCTGCCGCACATCAAGGCTGACGCCTTCGAGCGCGGGCCTCCCCATGTCGGTGTATGTATAGCCAACACCCCTCAGGGAGATCACATGCGTATGCTCCATTTACTCAGGCTTCTTAGTCAACCAAAGCAATGACAGCCATCGGAGAGGCATCTCCGACGCGGAAGCCGGTACGCACGATGCGGGTATATCCGCCGGGACGCTCTGCATAACGGGGAGCGATCTCGTCAAAAAGCTTAATGACGGCTTCTTTGTAATTCATGCGCGAAATAACGATACGGCGATCATTCAGCGTACCGCCTTTGGCGCGCGTAATCAAACGCTCTGCCACACGGCGAACTTCCTTCGCGCGCGTGACTGTGGTCTCGATGCTTCCCTCGATGAAGAGGCTGGCAACCATGTTGGCGAGCATAGCGCGTCTGTGGCTGCTGTTGCGACCGAGCCTTCTGTGGTCCATTCCATGTCTCATCTGGACTTAGTCCTCCTTGCTAGAGTTCTCTGCACTTGCTTTGTCATCGGTAAGGATAATCCCGTATTTCGCCATCTTTTCTTCAATTTCGCGAAGCGAAATTTTCCCGAGATTACGGATCTTCAGCAAGTCATCTTTACTGCGGCTGACCAGGTCGCCAATGGTGCGAATTCCACCGCGAAGCAGACAGTTCTCGCTTCTGATAGAAAGCTCAAGCTCCCTGACGCCCTTGGACAAAAGAGCATTCTCTTCCTTGCTACCTACCGCGTCACCGCCGCCGATCTCGCTGACGCCTTTCTTCTGGTCCTCATCATCAAACAGTTCTGTTTCAGAGGGGTGAAGCTTTCTGAGTTCCTCCACGACAATGTCGAAATACTCGCGAAGAAGTTTCGCGGCTTCCGCAACTGCGAGGTCAGGAACGACAACACCGTTTGAAGTGACGTCCATGACGATCTTTTCATAGTCCGTTCTCTGACCGACGCGTTCATCTCTGACTTCATATTTGACACGAAGAATCGGAGAGTAAATCGCATCGATCATCAGCGCGTCAACCGGCAGATAAGCTGGACGCGGACGATCCACCGTGGCATAGCCGACGCCCTGCTCAATATAAACTTCCAGAGAAAGGCTGTGACCTTCTGCCAGCGTGCAGACATAAGCTTCCGGATCTATAAACTCGATCTCACTGTCTTTTTGGAAATCGGCAACCGTAACCCGCTTGCCGCCTTCTACATCAAGCTTCAGTGTGCGGTATTCGGCGCTATGAGAGCGGACAGGCACGTGTTTGAGATTCAGCAGCAGCTCAATAACGTCCTCTTTCATGCCGGGGATCGTCGTAAACTCGTGCAGAGCGCCCTCAACGCGAACAGCGCTGATTGCCGCTCCTTTAATGGAGGAAAGCAGCACGCGCCGAAGGGCATTGCCTATCGTCTGACCATAACCGCGTTCAAGCGGACCAATGACCAGTCTGGCGTTGGTCGTGCTACACTCTTCGACTCGTATCTCAGGCCGCATAATCTCCAATGATCCCAACACCTTTCCATTGACTCCATAGCCCCATCAGGCTACGACGGTTCATTCGCTGTTTATAAAACAACAAAACTGGTGATTTAAACGCGGCGTCTCTTGGGGGGACGGCAGCCGTTGTGAGGAATCGGGGTCTCGTCCTTAATGGAGTTGACCTGCAGACCAATGGCCTGAAGCGCACGAATGGCAGACTCGCGGCCCGGTCCGGGTCCTTTGACGATAACGTCAACTTCATGCAGACCATGATCCTGAGCGGTCTTAGCAGCCTGCTGAGAAGCAATCTGAGCAGCAAAGGGAGTCGACTTACGAGCGCCCTTAAATCCGACGTTGCCGCCGGAAGCCCAGGAAAGCAGTGCGCCGCCCTTATCAGTGATGCTGACAATGGTGTTGTTAAACGTAGAATAGATATGAGCTACACCGTAGCTAATATTCTTCTTTTCCTTCTTCTTGCCTTTACGCTGTACGCGGTTAGCCACGAACGTTACCTCCCTTTACTAAGCTTTCTTCTTGCCCGCAACAGGACGTGACGGTCCCTTACGGGTACGGGCGTTCGTCTTTGTGCGCTGCCCACGAACGGGAAGTCCCTGTTTGTGACGAAGTCCACGATAGCAGCCGATATCCATAAGACGCTTAATGTTCATGGACACTTCACGGCGAAGGTCACCCTCAACCTTATGGTTGTTCACGATCTCAGAACGAAGAAGCTGGGCTTCTTC
>JAXEJY010000252.1:0-6307 GCA_034101315.1 Pyramidobacter sp. | reverse complement strand
GACGCAACATACGAAAACAAAATTATCATCAAAAAAATTGCGGCGCCGCAGCGCTGAGGAAGGAGTCTGAGTTCGCAATGGCAGCGAAAAGGGACACAGAAATACTCGCCGGGCTTTATCTGGGAACGAGCAAGATCTCAGTTGTCGTCGCGGAGCTGTCTGAAACAGCCCCGAACGAAGCTCATATCATTGGAATAGGCGAAGCTCCTGCAAACGGTCTGCGCAAAGGAATGATTGTCAATCTTGAGCAGGCTGTGAATTCCATTTCAGACGCTGTTGCGGACGCAGAATATATGCTCAGCGGCATAAAAGTCAGCCGCGTTGTCGTCGCGTTCAGCGGCGTCGACGTCAGAAGCGGCATTGTTTACGGAAAAAACTCTCTCGGCGCAAAGCCGCGTCAAATTGTTCAGGAAGACGTAGAGAAAGCAATTGACAACGCTTTAAGCGCGCTGGACATTCCTAAAGAGTACTGCATTGTTCATCTTGTTCCCATCAAGTACGCTCTTGACGGGAACAAAGACATTGACGATCCTCTGGGAATGACGGGAATTCGCCTTGAAGTCAAGCTGATGGCGGTTATCGCTCCCGTTTCAGTTGTCCATAACGTAGTTAACTGCGTTGAGCGAACTGGAATTTCTGTTTCCGGCTTAATTCTGAAGCCTGTCGCAGCGGCGCTTGGCGCGTTGAATATCGATGAGCGCAATATCGGGGCTTATATCGTTTCAGTCGGCGGCGGCATGACAAGTCTGGCGGAGTTCTCCGATGGCGCTCTTGTGCGCGTTGCGGAAATTCCAATCGGCGGCGACCATGTGACAAACGATCTCTCATGTGTGCTGAAGATCCCTTTTAATGCGGCAGAAAACATCAAGAAAGACATTGACCTCACGCCGGAGGCAGAACACTCTGGAACCGTTCGCGTTGAAAGCCGAGGCCGAACGCTGGAGCTTGAGCGGTCAGAGATCGCGGAAATTGCAGAAAACAGGCTTGATGAGCTTTTTGCCGATTATGTCAGACCGAATCTTGCCGGCGGAGGCGAGGAAGATGAGGAAATTTCCTCCGACGTCGTTCTGTCCGGCGGTGTCGCTCTGATGAAAGGAATTGAAGCGTTTGCTGCCTCGCGGCTCAACGCTTCTGTCAGAGTCGGAGAGCCTGTTCTGAAAAGTCAGATGCAGCCGGGACGAAACGACGCCCGCTATATTGGAGTCTGCGGCATTATCGTCTATATTATGGAGCGGCTGCGCAATCCTTTTGCTTACGCTGAAACGCCTCTTTCTCTGTTCGAAGGCTCGGGTTCCTCTTTTTCCACGGGAGAGCAGTCAGGCCAGAGAAGACGCACATCTCCCGCTGAGTTCATGAAGAAAATAACCGACTCTGTTGTGGAACTGATAAAAGAGTTATTTTAAGGAGGATCGTCACATGGATAACGAGGTTTTCTCGATTTCTGATCAAGAGATGCTGGTTCCGAGAGAGGTAATCAAAGTTATCGGAGTCGGCGGTGCCGGCGGCAATGCGCTGAACACCATTATCCAAAGCAGTATTGAAGAAGTTGATTTTATCGCTGCAAATACAGACGTTGCGGCGTTACGGCTTTCTGACGCGTCATGCAAGGTTATCCTCGGACGCAATCTGACGAAGGGACGCGGAGCCGGATCAAACCCTGAAGTCGGCTGCAAAGCCGCTGAGGAGTCCGTGGATGAACTGACGGAGCTTCTTGACGGGTCTGACATGGTTTTCATCACAGCCGGCATGGGCGGCGGGACAGGGACAGGCGCTGCGCCGATTATTGCCGATATCGCGAAGGAAAAAATCGGCGCCTTGGTCGTTGCCATTGTGACGTTTCCTTTTAAATGGGAGGGGACGCGCCGAAAGAAAAACGCGATTGAAGGCATTGCCAAACTGCGCGAGAAAGTCGACGCGCTTGTCATCGTTGAAAATGACCGGATCGTTCAGCTTTCAGACAAATCGACGACCTCCACAGAAGCATATAAGATGAGCGATGAAGTCCTGCGACAGGCTGTTACCGGCGTGTCAAGCGTTATCCGCAAAGTCACAAAAGTCAACGTTGACTTCGCTGACGTCTGCACGACGATGAGAAATGCAGGAACGGCGATTATGGGCGTCGGAGAGGCAGAGGGCGAAGGACGTGTCATTGCCGCCGCTCGCCGTGCTATGGAAGGACCTTTGATGACGGCTCCGATGAACGGAGCGTCGTCTGTTTTGTACTGCATTGAGTCTGGCGAGGACATCGGCATTCTGGAAATGACCGAGGCGGTTGAGCTCATTGCCGCGACAGCCAGAGAGGATGCCAATATCGTCTGGGGACAGGGCATCGATCCTTCTATGGGCGACAAAGTTCGATTCACCCTCATTGCAACTGGCTTCAGTGAGACCCCGTCAGACAGCGTTTCAAATCCCGACTCCGTGAGCACGTTCTCGGGCGCTGAGGGCGTGCCTGAAAAACGCGTCTCGCTGACTCCAGGCAATGTCGTTTCAGAACATCAGACGGGCAACATTTTCAAGGGCATCGTGGAGGCAGGCGCTGATATTCCGACAGCATTGCGCCGCCGGAAAAAGTAACCGGATCATATGTTTTACGCGGCGGGGACAAGCCTGACTTGCCCCCGCCAGTGGTATTTGCACATGAAAGGAGTGGAGTGACACAATGGCAGCCAGGTCAACCAACCGTTTTAAGCAAAAACCTGCTGTGCCGTTCGGCGACTTCATGCTCCCAATCCTTGGAGTTATTGCCCTGGGCATTATTATCGTCGGCATCAGGATGCTCTGGGCGCCTAATTCTCCAGGAGGAACGCGGATTGAACTGCCTCAGCCCGGCACGTCGGTGACAGTAAGCCAGCCTCGGCCTTCGGCTGAAAAAAGACGCGAGAACGAACGCCCCAAAGTCGTGAAAAAGGAGGCAGTTCGCGATGACGTCGTTGCAAAACCCGTTGTGCGGCAAACTGCTCAGCGTGATCAGACTTCTGAACAGCCGCACCGCGTTGTGAAGCTTCAGCCCGTCCGGACAGAACAGCCGCCTCAGCCACTTGTCGTCAGCGGCGGCAGAATTGACAACAGTCTTTTCATCGTCCAATGCGGATCCTACACAGAGAGCTCTGCGGCGTCTTCTGTCGTGACGTCGCTTAAAGCAATAGGCTACTCGGCAGTAATTCGGCGGGCAGAAGTGAGAGGGAAGATATATTACCGCGTTATCGTGGCAGGCGGACGCACGCGCTCTGTGGCAAATGAAATTGCACAGCGCGTGAAAGCTGCAGGGTATCCAGTCCTCGTCCGGCAGAATCAATAGAAATTGGTGAGTTCAATGCTTCCGAAAAAGCTGTTAATCGTTACAGGACTTTCGGGCAGCGGAAAAAGCTGTGTTCTCGATTTTTTGGAAGATCAGGGTTTTTTCACGGTTGATAATCTCCCTGTCAGTATGCTGCCCGAATTGCTCACCCTTTTGTCCCAGAATCAGCAGGCAGTTGAAAACGGAGTAGGCGTCGTCGTTGACGCGAGAAGCAGCGGTCTTCAGGACAGCAGAGATGAAGTTCTGGCAGAGCTGAAACGCCTTGGCGTTGATGTTCAGGTTCTCTTCCTTGAAGCGTCTGAGGACGCGCTCCTGCGGCGGTACAATTTTACGCGGCGCCGCCATCCGATGGGATTTATGGCATCGCTCGTCGACGGAATCAAGATGGAGCGCCATCAGCTGAGGGGATTTAGGATTTTAGCTGATAAAATTATTGACACATCAAATCTCTCGCTGGCGCAGCTTCGCGGCGAAATTTTGTTTATTCTCGGCAAGAATCCAGCCGGTCTCCAGGTGACTGTTTCGTCGTTCGGGTATAAATACGGAGTTCCTCAGGACGCGGATTTTATGCTCGACGTCCGTTTCCTGGCAAATCCGTATTACGAAGAGTCGCTGAGACATCTTTCCGGAAAAGACGAGGCTGTCCGCAGCTACATCTACAGGAACAGCATGGCGTCGCTTTTTCTGCGCCAAAGCTTTGAGCTGTTTGAAAGCATTCTCCCTGTGTATCATCAGAGCGGCAAGAACTTTCTCCATATCGCGGTAGGCTGCACCGGAGGACGCCACCGTTCTGTCTTTGTCGCTGAATGGCTTGGCGACCGTCTTGGACGTCTTGAGGGTATCGGCTGCATTATTAAGCACCGCGATATGCAGCGCGACGGGCAGGGCAGAGCATGATGAATATTCTTCTTCCGATGTTTCTTTTTCTGACGGCAGGCTGCATTATCGGCGGAGTGGCGGTTGCGCTCCTCATGCGCAACAGCAGACGTGTTCGTCTTTTTATTTCCAAAAGAATGAATGAACGCGAGGCAGCCGCGGCTGCCGTTCAGCTCCGTCTCTCTGCCGGTCCTCATTTTGTGACAGTCGGCGGGGGAACGGGGCTTTCGTCGCTTTTAATGGGGCTGAAAGGCTACACGCGCAACATTACGGCGCTCGTTACGGTGACAGATGAGGGCGGAAGCTCTGGGCGCCTCGTGCGCGACTGGGGAATGCTTCCTCCTGGCGACATCAGAAACTGTCTTGTCGCCTTGAGCGAAAACGATGACCGTCTGAGGGCGTTCTTGAACTTCCGGTTTGACCGCGGCGATTTGAAAGGACACAGTCTCGGCAATTTGATGCTCTTGGCAGCGACAGAGCAGACAGGCGATTTCAAAAACGCTGTGGAGCTGATGAATAATCTCCTGGCAACGCGCGGCAGAGTGCTTCCCATTACGACAGAAAATGTGACGCTTGCAGCGCAGACGTCTGACGGCGGAACTCTGCGCGGCGAACTCGCCATTGCGTCCCGGGGCAAGGATATCACGGGGATATGCCTTCTGCCTGAAGGGGCGAAAATCGTCCCAGAGGCGCTGAAAGCAATTGAACAGGCAGATATGATCATCCTTGGTCCCGGGAGTCTCTTTACGAGCGTCATTCCCAATCTTCTTGTCGATGACTGCGCTGAGGCATTGTGCGCGTCTGGCAAGCCGATTGTGTACGTAGCGAATTTGATGACTCAGCCCGGCGAGACGAGCGGATTGAGTCAGCTTGACCACATCAAATGGGTTGCCGGCGTCCTTGGACGCTATCCTGATGCTGTTATTGTCAGCGACGACGCGATTCCTGAATTCTTGCGCGAGAAGTACAGCGAGCAGGGAGCTGAGCCTCTGTTCCTGTATCACGAGGACGAAACATTCTTGTTGCAGCAGAACTGCCGAGTGTTCCGCGCGTCTCTGCTGCAGATAAAGGACTGCAGTGTGGTGCGCCATCACAGCGCCCGCCTTGCTGAGACGCTTATGCGCGTCACCAGAAAACTGACCGATACGGAGCAGGCCTGATGAAGATAAGCAATGAACAGTGGGATGAATGGCTTTCTGCCATCATCACTGACACAGTATCCGCTGAATCAGAGCTGTCTGGAATAATTTCCTGCATGAGAATTCATGCAGAGGAGAACAGCATAAAAGCGACTTCGCCGCGCCTGTGGGTTTTTCGCCGCTTCAGACGTCTGTGGCCGTGCGTCAGCTGGTCGAAAGAGGCGGAGCTGAACGAAATTTTGAGGGTTCGGTCGCGGACGGTCTCTCTTGAGCTTCCGCTCAATCTGTACCGTGAGATTATTGAAAAGCCCGCTCAAGCGGATTTTATCCGCTGGGCATGGGCGCGAGGCGTTTTTGGCTGTACGGGCGGCATATACAACCCAAAGCGCGGGTATTACTGCATTATGCGCTTTCACAGTCAGCAGACAGCTCAAAGCATGACACAGCTTCTCGAAGGAAGTGAAGTCTCCTGTTTCGCGCGCGACACAAGCGGCGTGCGCGAAGTCACGATTCGCGATTTGCAGCAGATTATCCGTTTCTGCTATTTTATGGGGCTTTCTGCAGTCGCGCAGAATCTTGAGGAGCGCGCTATTGTGCGGTCGACGCGCGACCTTGCCAATAAGCAGGCGAACTGCGACAGCGCCAACATCAAACGCAGCATTGAGACAGCGCGTCAGCATATTGCGTTCATCAGTTTTCTGAGAGATCTCGACGCCGCTCTGATCCCGAAAAACCTTGTTCCATTGGCAAAGCTGCGCCTGAATCACCCTGAAGCAACGCTGTCGGAGCTGGGGGATATGCTTCGCCCGCAAGTGAGCAAAAGTACGGTGAAATACCGTATGAAAAAGCTTCAGAATATCGCGGAAGAAGCCGGATTTCACGCTTGACAGGCGGGCTTTCGGAGTCTACGATAGACGCGGCAGAGTTGTTAAAGAGAGATGTGCGCCTTGTGCTGGGCGGATTCATAATTTTGAGGAGGAACTCACTCATG
>JAXEJY010000251.1:0-3730 GCA_034101315.1 Pyramidobacter sp. | reverse complement strand
CAAGCAGAAGTTCCGCGCAGCACAGCAGAGCGCGCGCATTTTGCCCTTGCACACCATATCGCGCTGTGGGACGTTCTGCACTCGTGCGAAATCACCGGCGCCAGCGACGCCAGCATAAAAAACGCCGCAGCAAACGACCTGACGCCAATTCTCAGCGCCGCGCCTATTTCTGCCATTTTCTGCACGGGCGCAAAATCAGCCGCGCTGTACAAAAAACTCATCTACCCGGCGACGCACATTGAGGCGCGCCAGCTTCCCTCCCCAAGCCCCGCGAACTGCGCTGTCTCTTTTGAGAAGCTCTGCGCAGCGTATTCAGCGCTCGCTGACGAATGCCTGAGAGTTTGACACCAAAAACGTACAGAAACGCTCTGCATTGTGCTAGAATGGCAGTGCAGCTATTCGGCACGGACAGAGAAAAGGAGAGATTATATGTCTGACGAAAAGAAAATCACAAAGACGCTGACCGTCCTCGGCATGTCGTGTTCGTCATGCTCGCGGATTGTCGAGCGGTCGCTGTCAAAAGTTCCCGGCGTGGCGTTTGCCGCTGTCAACCTCGCCACAAACACAGCTTTCGCTGTGCTGGACGAAGACATTCCGACAGAACGGCTTGAAGACGCCGTGCGCAAAGTCGGCTATGAAGTGTCACACGAAAAGCCTGAAGACATCGAAGCGGCGCGCTACACCCGGTCAAAGCGCAATATGGCGCTTGCCGCCGCTGTTACCCTCCCGCTCATGGTCATGATGGGCTTTCACATGGCAGGCACGCACTTCCCCGGCATGACCGCCGCAGAGATCATCGGCGGCGCAGCCGCCATTTTCATCGCCGGGCGCGAAACGCTTCGCGGCGCATGGATTGCCGTCACGCACTCGCACGCCAATATGGACGTTCTTGTCTCTCTCGGCGCCGTGTCAGCGTGGCTGACGTCTGTTCTGAACGCGTGCGGACTGCCTGTTACGTCGTTCGGCTGCGTCGGTCCGATGATCATCGCGCTTCACCTCCTTGGACGCTACATTGAATCGCGTCTGCGCGACCGCGCGGCGCGCGAGATCAGAGCGCTGATTAAAATTCAGTCAAAAGACGCGCGGCTCGTCCTCCCCGAAGGAGAACTCATCGTCCCAATAGAGGCACTGAAAGCCGGACAAACCGTGAGGATTCTGGCAGGCGAGAGAATTCCTGCTGACGCATCCGTCACATCAGGAAACGCTTCTGTCGACGAGTCAATGCTGACGGGCGAGCCGATCCCCGTGGCAAAATCGGCTGGAGATTCTCTGACGGGCGGTTCCGTTCTCGTGTCGGGCAGAGTTGACGCCAGCGTCACGCACACGGGCGAGGACAGTTTTTTGGCGAAGATGATCGCAGTCATTCAGGAAGCGCAGGGAGCGAAAATCCCCATTCAGGCGTTTGCCGACAGGGTCACGGGCATTTTCGTCCCAGGCGTCGTTTCTCTGGCGCTGGCGAGCGCCCTATTCTGGTACTTTAGAGGCGAACGCGCTTTCGGATTCCTAGACGCCTCCGCCGGCATCCTTCCGTGGGTAACTCATCTGCGCGCCCCTTCAGCATTGGCAGTCTTCAGTTTTCTGTCGACGCTGCTCATCGCCTGTCCCTGCGCTCTGGGGCTTGCCACGCCGATGGCGCTCATCGCCGGAACAAGCGCCGCCAGCCGAAACGGACTCATCATCCGCAACGCCGAGGCAATTCAGACAATAGGACAGACGACGACTGCCATTCTCGATAAAACCGGCACGCTCACCGAGGGGCGCCCCACGGTGACGCGGCACACGCTCAGCGAAGAAGATCTGAAAATCGCGGCGTCCATCGAAGCAGGTTCAAGTCATCCGCTCGCAAAAGCCATCGTCAGCCTTGCTCCAGACGTCACTCCCGTCTCGCCTGTGGAGGAAATTCCCGGTGAGGGGATCTGCGCTCACATTGACGGCAAGCGCTGGCACGTCGGGCGCCCCTCCGGCTCTGCGGCAATAGAAGACCTTGAAAAAGGGCGCACCGTCGTCGAGGTGACCTGCGACGGCGTTATTAGAGGGCATATCGCTCTTGAAGATCCTCTGCGCCCCGAAGCGGCGGAAGCCGTAAAACGCCTCATCGCTCTCGGCGTGACCCCCGTCATGGCAACCGGCGACAGCGAGCAGGCAGCGCGCCGCGCCGCGATGGCGGTAGGAATCAGCGAAGTGCGCGCGGGCGTCCATCCTGAAGATAAGCTGGAAATTGTCCGCGAGTATCAGGCAAAAGGCGGCAAAGTTCTGATGATGGGCGACGGAATCAACGACGCGGCGGCGCTGAAAGGAGCAGACGTTGGCGTCGCCGTCGGCAGCGGCTCAGAGCTTGCCGTCGACAGCGCGGACATGGTCATCGTGCGCGGTGGCGCCGGCAGCCTCGTCAAGGCGCTGGAAATTTCCCGCGTCACCTATGCAGTAATCCGGCAGAATCTGTTCTGGGCTTTTGCCTACAACTTCGTCGCCCTTCCGATGGCAATGGCAAATCTCCTCCACCCGCTCATCGCTGAGGCGTCAATGACCCTCAGCTCCATCTCTGTCATTCTCAACTCGCAGAGAATCTGCAAATCCCAATAAAATTCAAACGCACAGAAAAAACGCGCCGGCGGATTTTTTCCACCGGCGCGTTTTGTGTTACCACGGTATGCCCAAAATATAGTGCGGCAAAAAGAGCGAAATGGCAGGAAACGCCGTCGTGAGCGCCAGCGTCGGAATCCACGCCAGCGCAATAATCCACAGCGTCGGTTTCATCATGTCGTTGATCGGCGCGCCGGCAAGGCGCCCTCCTAAGTACAAGACCGGCGCAGCCGGAGGCGTAATACAGCCGAGACCAAGGTTCACTCCGACAATTGCCGCGTAGTGAATCGGGTTAAATCCCAGCTCCAGGATGATGGGCATGAGAATCGGCGTTCCGAGCGTAACGCACGAAATATCGTCCATCAGCATTCCCATGAACACGAGGAACAAGTTAATCATAAACAGAATAACCCATCGGTTGTCCGAGACAGAGCGGAACAGTCCAAGAAGCTTTGACGGGAGATCTTCAAGGATGTACAGACGGCTGAGCATCATGACAGAATACAGCATGACCATGATGACGCCCGTTGTGATGGCAGATTCCACCAGCGACTCGCCAAGACCGCGCAGCGTCAGACCTTTGTAGACGAACATGCCGACGGGGACAGCGTAGACGACAGCGAGCGCTGCCGCTTCTGTCGGCGTCAGGATGCCGCAGTAGATACCTCCCAGAACGATGACGGGAAGCATGAGCGCCGGAAGAGCCGCTTTGCCGCGCGTTCTGAAAAGACGGCGTTTTTCCTCTTTTGAGCGCGGCGGTGCAACCTGGACGTCAGGATTGTTGCGGAGCAGCCAGCAGTTCACCAGAGAAATCAGCACCGTCATGATAATACCGGGAATGACCGTTGACAGGAAGCACGCCAGAATCGACTGACCGCTGAGCCATGCGAACAGGATCAGAGTTGAGTTTGGCGGGATCAGCATTCCCAAGAGCGACGCGCTCGACATGACCGCCGCCGCGTGGCCGCGCGGATATCCGGCTTTCCAGAAGCGCGGAAACATAATCGATCCGATGCACGATAGCGTTGCGCACGCCGAGCCTGTGATTGAGCCGAACACAGCGCACGACACAGTTCCGACGATTCCCAGACCGCCTTTGACGCTGCCGACGGAGACGTCGACAAGCTCAATCAGCTTTTCGCCGATG
>JAXEJY010000250.1:0-5685 GCA_034101315.1 Pyramidobacter sp. | reverse complement strand
GGGCGGCGACGCTTCAGAGATCAAAGAGCAGATGAAGCGCCTTGGCGATCAGATTAAAGCCGACGATGCCCGCGTGGCAGAAATAGACGAAGAGATCACATCTCTTATGCTCCAGATTCCGAATCGTCCTCACAGCTCTGTTCCCGTTGGCAAAGACGAAACAGAAAACGTTGAAATCCGCCGCTGGGGCACTCCCCGTGTCTTTGACTTTGAACCCAAGGCGCATTGGGACATCGGCGAAGCGTGCGGAATTCTTGACTTTGAGCGCGGTCCCCGTCTGGCGCAGAGCCGCTTCACGGTAATGAAAGGGCTTGGCGCCCGCCTTGAGCGCGCTCTTGGCAACTACATGCTTGACATGCACACCATGCAGCAGGGCTATACAGAGTTCAACGTGCCGACGATGGTCAACTCTGCCAGCATGACCGGCACGGCTCAGCTTCCGAAGTTCGCTGAGGATCTGTACAGAGTTGAGGGCGAAGACCTCTGGATGATTCCGACAGCCGAAGTCCCTCTGACGAACATGCACCGTGGCGAAATGCTTGCTGAAAGCGATCTTCCTAAATACTACACGGCGTATACGCCCTGCTTCCGCAAGGAGTCTGGCAGCTACGGAAAAGACGTGCGCGGCATTATGCGCCTCCACCAGTTCGACAAAGTGGAAATGGTCAAGCTCTGCACTCCGGAGTCAAGTTATGATGAGCTTGAAAAGCTGACGGTCAACGCCGAAGATGTGCTGAAAGGCCTCGGCATTCCCTACAGAGTGATTGTCCTCTGCACAGGCGACATGGGATTCGGATCTTCAAAGACGTACGACGTTGAAGTATGGCTGCCTTCTCAGAATTGCTACCGCGAAATCAGCTCCTGCAGCAACTGCGAAGACTTCCAGAGCCGCCGCATGGACACGCGCTACCGTCCGGCAGACGGCGGAAAGCCTCGCTTTGTTCACACGCTCAACGGCTCCGGCGTCGCGATTGGGCGCTGCCTCATCGCAGTGCTCGAGAACTACCAGAACGCCGACGGCTCTGTGGACATTCCTGACGTCCTTGTGCCGTACATGGGCGGAGTCAAACACATACCTGCGCTGTAAATTCAGAGCAAAAAGCTTCCGGCAAAGCCGGGAGCTTTTTTTGAAACCTTTGATCTGGCTTGCTCTAGACGCTTTCAGGGATTTTTTTTTCTGCCGGTTTTTGATAAAATACTTTAATGAGTGCTTATTCTGTGTTTTTCAAAAACGGTGCGCTGCTCACGGAAGGAGGGAGTGTTTTGGCATTTGAATTGAACGCGGAAATGACGCTGTCGCTGTTTCTCGTCGCAGTCGGCTGTGTTGTGTTTCAGCGCTTTTTCAGAAAAAGGCTGAGCCGAGAACAGTACTTTTATCTGCGCGATCTCTCGCTGGTCGCCGTGCTGATGCTTTTGGCGCTTTGGAGTGGCAGCGAGCGCGTCAGCGCCCTTGTCGCATGCTCTCTCCTTTCTATGGTCGTGGGGCTTGCGGATCAGTTCTATCCGGGGAGAGGTCTCTACGCTTTTATCATTTTGCCGGGGCTCTTTTTTGCTTTAGAGGGCGCTTCGATTTCGTTTTTATCAGCGCCTGCCTCTGAAAACACCACGGTTCTTTTTCTGTCGATATGGCAGTCAGTTTTGCTAACGACGTGCTGGATGACTCTTTTCCCCATTCTTTTCCGACGTCTTGACCAGATTCCCGGACTTGCAGGACATCTTTTGTGCGTCAGCCTGTCTCTAATGGTGTGCGTCTCGTATTTTTCACGCCAGAATCTGGACGAAGCGTTCGTCGTTTCCCTTGTGTCTCTTGTCCTCGTCGGCGCGTACTGGAGCCGCCTTGGGCACCATTTCAGGCAGCTTGGAGCACCTCTTGCGTCGCTTTGGGGAACGATTATCGCCGGCATATCGATTATCGGCGTCAGCAAGGGCATTACGCTGACAGCTCTAATGGTTATCCCTCTCGGTTTCTATGCTCTGCCTCTTGCGGAAATGTCGCTGGGATTTATGAGTCATGCATTTGTCAATAAAAGCTCGCGCCCGATTCCGGATTTGTACACGCGAGTTGTTGAGCACGGCGTTGATCACCCTGCTGCTGTGCGCCTTGTGACGGAAATATGTCTGCTCGTTGGCGGAGGAGTGTCTCTCATGCAGCTTCTTCCCGACTCTCAGGCACTTAAGCTGGTCGTTCCGTCCATGGGTTTTGTCATGGTGCTGACGCTGTGGGCATTCTGCGGGAGGCGCGGGCGTTCCGGTGAAAAAAAATCAATCTGGGGCGTGAAAATTGACGGTATTTCCATGAATTACGCTCTTTCAAAAAGCTTGGCATGGCTGAAGACCCCTTGTCCTGAGTTTCGTCTTGTCGTGACGCTCAACGCTCTGGGACTGTACGCAAGCCGAAAGGATACTTTTTTTCGGCAGATCGCGGCAAAAGCTGACCTGACTCTGCCCGACGGGGCAGGACTTGTCTGGGCGATGAGAATGCTGTCATTACCCGTCATAGAGCGGATTGCCGGCATTGACTATATGGATCGTCTCTGTCGCCTTGCGGCAGTTGAGTCTGTGCCCGTGTATTTCTTGGGAGGAAAGCCCGGTATCGCTCAGAGGGCAGCTGAAAATCTCGCTGCTCGCCATCCAGGACTGAAAATCGCCGGGGTTGAACACGGCTATTTTGACAGAGATGATTCAGAGAAGGTCGCAAATAGGATTCGAACAAGCGGAGCGCGTCTTCTCTTTGTCGCTTTGGGTGTTCCGGCGCAGGAAAAATGGCTTGATCTCTATCGGGACAGTCTTGGAGGTGTTCTTGCTGTCGGCGTCGGAGGCAGTTTTGACGTGTTTGCCGGAGAGCTGAAACGCGCGCCGGCAATTTGGCAGAAAATCAACTGCGAATGGCTTTACCGGCTTGTTCAGGAGCCTTGGAGATTCAAGCAGGATCTTCGGCTTCTCTCGTTTATGCTTTTAATACTCTGCGAAAGATTGAATCTTTTGCGTCGGAAAGAGGACGCTCATGCATAGAGACGTTGTAGTTGCTGAAAATTTGATGAAAAGAGACTTGACAGCTGTGATGGGAGAGGATCCTGTTGAGGATGCCATGCATGTTTTTCACAGCCACAGTCTGACAGGCGTTCCTGTTGTCGATGAACAGTGGCATCTTGTCGGTTTCTTGTCTGAGTCTGATATTTTGCGTTCCACGCTGCCGACATATCTGGAAATTCTCGCGCAGGACGCTTTTCTGTATCATGAGCATGAGCTTTTGGCAAAGAAATTCTCAGAGATCCGAAAAAACCCCGTCAGCATGTACATGGAACGGAACTGTCAGTTTGTTCATACGAAAGAAAATATCATGAACATCGCAGACTTGATGCTCCGGCTGAAAGTGAAGCGGCTGCCGGTCGTTGAGGGGCGCTTTCTTGTCGGCATCATCGACCGCGGGGATCTTTGCGAGTATTTGATGAAGTCCGGAGAAGAATCATGACAGCGCAGCCGATGTGGCATACAGAACTTGAAGCCTTGGCTGCGCGCCAGGAGTCCCGCACGGCCGAATATCTTGATACTCTTGAAAAACGCGCTGCGCTGGCAGACCAGAAGACTCTTCTCATGCAGAACAGAACACTTGATCACATAAAACGTGTGTACGCTGAAGAGGCAAAAGCCTTTCAGGAAGAGACACGCGTCCTTGTGCAGCGCTTAGAAGACGAATGGGCGGAGCGCGAGCGCGAAGCGTGTTCGCAGGACTTGAGCCCCGACGTTGAAGCAGCGCTGAATGCCATACTTGGGGAGACGGAGGATAAACGATGATCGAGCCGATGTGTAAATTGTCACTCGTTGCTCCAATCTCTTCGGGCGTTCCTCTGTTTTCGTTTTTGCAGAAAGACGGGCGTCTCCATCTTGTCCTGCCTGATGCCCGTGCTGACAGCCCCAATGTCAGCCGGCTTCTTCAGCTGCGCGAAAAGCAAAGCGCCATTATTGAAGCGCTTGATGCGCTGTCTGAGCCATCAGCAGGAGGCTCCGAGATCAGCACTTCAGAAATCGAAAAGCTGTTCCCCGGGTCGCTTGTTGCAGTTCTGCCTGAAATAGAGCAGAGTATTGAAAAGTTTCAGGACGATCTCTCAGCAATACTGGATGAGCGCAAAGCCTATGAAGAGGAAAAAGCATTGCTTCGGAAAATGCTTGATCAGATCGGCACGCCAGCTTTTGCTGATTCCCCCGGCCGTGATTTTTCTCTGTGGTGGACAACGCGAACAGCGGCAGCTTCTGCGCTTAAACAGATTGAACGAAATATCGCGGGAATCTTTGCCGACGACAGCTTGGGTGTTCAGAGCCATCTACGCGAGACTTCGAAAGAAGGTCAGGTCTTGGCGGAGATTTCTGTTCCTGATTCTTTTGCTGCTTCAGTCCGCTCATCAATGGCAGCGGTAGGGGCGCATATGTGGACACCGCCTGAACTCTGTGCTGGTAGAAACTATATTGAAAGTATTGTGCTGATTAAGCGTCGTCTGTCTGAAATCAACACGGCTTTTGAAGAGGAGAAAAAACTTCTCCGTAAGCTTCAGAGCAAGTGGGGAGCTCGGCAGAAGGCATTTTTTTTACTTATTGACAGAGAACTGGAGCTTCAGCAGGCATTGAACCGGTGCGAAAAAGTTGGAAATGCGATCATTGTCAATGCGTGGCTTCCTGAAAAGCAGCGCGCTGATTTTGAACAAAAACTTAATGCCCAGTTCGGCGGCACAATAGCTCTTTTTTCACAAACGCCAGACACCAGCGAGTATGGGCGCGTACCGACTTTGTTGTCGCATAAGCCTTTTTTTGAGCCGTTTGAGCTGTTTTTAAAGCTCGTGCGCGTTCCAGCGTACGGGACGACAGATCCGACAGTCATGATCGCTCTGTTCTTTCCTCTGTTTTCGGGCTGTATCGTCGGCGACGCGGGGTACGGCATTGTGATGTTCGCTCTGATGTGGCTTCTGCGCCGAACGACGGATAAAAAAATGGTTCGCGACGTTGCGTTTATTCTGATGACAGTCTCTGTGTGGAGTCTGTTCTGGGGAGCGGCGTTCGGCGAGTTCTTTGGCGACTTTGCCCATCGGATGTTCCGTCTGGAGCCCCTTTGGGTTGAGCGTTCTCACGCGGTGATGCCCGTCCTTGCTTTTTCTGTTGTGCTCGGTCTGGCTCACGTTCTCCTCGGGATGCTGACAGGCGTCATCCAGGGCATTCGCGGACGGCATCCGCGCCATGCTATGGAGAAATGCGGCGGAATTCTTGTCATCCTTTCTATGGTCGCGCTTCTGATGTCCGTTCGGCAGCTGCTCCCGTCCGGAGCATTCCCGACAGGCGTCGCTCTTCTCGTCGTTGGTCTGATCCTCCTGATGACAGGCGGCGGCGTTGGCGGCCTTGTCGAGTCGATGAGCTCTTTCGGGCACATTCTCAGCTACGTCCGAATTGGAGCGATTGGTCTTTCTTCTGCGATTCTCGCGGTCGCAGCGTCAAAGTTCGTCGATGTCCTTGGCGTTTCAGCGCTTGGGCTTTTTATGGCGCTTGCTATTCATCTTCTCAATTTTGTCCTTGCGTTTGCGGAGTCAGGTCTGCACTCTGCGCGGCTTCACTACGTTGAATTTATGGGCAACTTCTATGTCGATAAAGGCGTTGCCTATAAACCATTTGCATACAGGAGGAATATTTCATGGAAAAAGG
>JAXEJY010000249.1:0-9576 GCA_034101315.1 Pyramidobacter sp. | reverse complement strand
TTTTGGCTTTTGAAAAAGCTTATATGGTTAGTTCAGTTCGCCGATGGCGGCTTCGACGGCTTTGACGAGCGCACCGCTGCGGACGAGTTCGATGGCGTCTTTCTCCAGAGGGTAGAGGAAGCAGTCCTTTTCGATGTAGGGAACGACGGCGCGGAACGCTTCAAACGCCGCCGCCGTGCCGCGGCCGAGCGACAGAGGCAGAGAGAAGTTGATTCCCTGGCAGGCAGAAAGCGCTTCGATGCCGAGGACTTTTTCGACGTTGCGCAAAACGCGCGTGGCTTTGAGCGACGCCCAGTAGCCCATGGAAACGTGGTCTTCCTGATTTGCTGACGTGGGGATGGAGTCGACCGACGCGGGGTGGGCGAGCGTCTTGTTCTCAGAGACGACAGCCGCCTGCGTGTACTGGGTGATCATAAAGCCGCTGTTGACGCCGCTGTCGTTGATGATGAACGGCGGCAGACCGTTGGAGAGGCTCTTGTCGACCATGCGGGCAGTGCGGCGCTCTGAAATGCTTCCGAACTCGGCGACGGCAATTGTGAAGAAGTCCATCGGCAGGGCAATGGGCTGACCGTGGAAGTTGCCGCCGCTCAGAACGTCTTCCGTCTCAGGGAAGATCAGCGGGTTGTCGGTGACGGCGTTGATCTCAAGCTCGATTTTCTTGCGGACGTAGCTGAGGGCGTCGCGGCTGGCGCCGTGAACCTGAGGCATGCAGCGGAGCGAATAGGCATCCTGAACGCGCGCGCCTTTGTATTTGTCGATAATCTCGCTGCCCTCGATGAGGCGGCGGATATTCTGAGCGACGGCGACCTGACCTGCGTGAGGGCGCAGACCGTGCGTGCGCGCGTCAAACGCATACGGAACGCCGTGAAGCGCCTCAACGGACAGAGCGCCGACGATGTCGGCAGTCTTAGCCAGCTGGAACGCGTCGTACACGGCAAGCGCTCCGAGTCCTGTCAGCGCAGCGGTTCCGTTGTTCAGCGCCAATCCCTCTTTGGGGTGCAGGCGGGCAGGATGAAGTCCTTCAAGCTGCATGGCTTCCATTGCCGGCATGAGTTTTCCTTTGTAGAACACGTCGCCCTCGCCGAGCAGCGCGGCGGCGATGTGAGAGAGCGGGCACAGGTCGCCTGAAGCGCCGACAGAACCCTGCGAGGGGACAAAAGGCGTGATGCCGAGGTTGATGAAGTTAATCAGCAGCGAGAGTGTCTCCATGGTAATTCCGGAGTTTCCGCAGACGAGTCCGTTGAGGCGCAGGAGCATAATGGCGCGGACTGTCTGGACGGGGAGAGGATCTCCGACGCCGACCGCGTGGCTGCGGATGAGGTTTTCCTGAAGAAGGCGCGTCTTGTCCACGTCGACTTTGACAGTAGCCAAGTCGCCGAATCCAGTTGTAACGCCGTAGATGATTCTGTTGTTGTCAATCCATTTTTCTATCAGCGCCGACGCGGTATGAACGCGCTCAACGGCGGTCTGGGAAAGCTGCACCTGATAATCATGGCGCGCGACGTGTACAAGGTCATCAAGGGTAAGACTGTGTCCATCAAGGATAACGGTGTTCGCAGAGCTCATGTTTTCAACCCCCTGGTATATGTTTTTTGGCTGGTCTTCAGCCCGTATTTTGGAAAAACTTTATCAGCAGAAATGAGAATTGTCAAGTAAATAATGAATTTATCTTACATATCGTGTAACGTGCTTTCTAACTATTACAACGTCGCTTTAACTGGGCAGAGAGAAGAATTTTTTTCGAAAAAATTACGGCGAAAAGCAGATGAACATGCTTTCCGCCGTATGGATGGAGTGTTTAGTTGACGACGCTTACGGGATCTCCCGTGCTCAGAGAGCTGCCGCCGAATACGATGACCTGATCGCCGTTTTTCAAGCCCTCTGTAATCTGGACGTTGAGCCCTTGGCGAATACCGGTTTTGACGCTGACAATCTCAGCCTTTCCGTCTTTGTGAAGCGCCAGAGTGCCGGAGTTCTCTTCTTCGCCTTTGCGCAGGGCGCTGAGGGGAACAGCGAACGTGTTGACCGCCTCTTTTTCGACGACAAATGCCTGTCCGAACATGCCGGGGCGCAGACGGCTGCCGGTCGTCTCGTTTTTGATGACTGCCTCGACGCCCGCTGTTCGCGTCTGAGGATCGAGGTAGTCGTCAACGCGGACGACTTGCGCTCTGAACTCCTCGTCTGGAAGAGCGTTCATGCGCAGGAGCACGGACATTCCCGGACGGACGGAGAAAAAACGGTTTTCGGGGATGCGGAACACCGCTTTCAGCTCTTCCAAATTGGCAAGCTCGACGACAGGACTGCTCGTAGAGAGCATGGCGCCGGGCGTCAGTGAATAGTCGTTCAGTACCGTTCCGTCAATTGACGCCTTGATGAGGTACTCACCGCGCGTGACTTTTAAACGCTCGAGGTCGGCGCGTGCTGCGTCGTACTGGGCGCGCGCGCTGCGGTACGCAGTGTTCTTGCTGTCAAGCTGCTGCTGAGTGCTGAAGCCCTCATTTTTCAGCCGCTGATAGCGCTGGAGTTCTATGCGCGTGTTTTCCATCTCCGCGCGCGTTCTGACGACAGAGGCTTCTGCCGCAGCGATCTGCGCGTCCTGTTCGGCATGAACGAGTTCGGCGACGAGCTCTCCGGCAATGACGTCCATGCCCTTTGTGACGTTCAGATGATCCAAACGGCCTGTGACGCGAGGGTAGAGAACAACGCGCTGAATTGCCTCAAGCGATGTGTTCTGAGTGAATCCCTGCCTGATCACCGCGTCGTTTTTCGCCGTGATGACTTTGACGTACGCGGCTTTTTCTTTGGGTGCTGCCGGTTTGCCCGGTGCGGCACATGCCGCGCAGGGCAGCAAAAGGAATGCGGTGAGAATCAGAAGTTTTCTGGTCATTGTTTCTGCTGTGCTCCTTCCAGAGTCCACGGGACAAGAATGCCCTCAGCGCGTTTCAGCGTTGCAATGCAGATGAGGTGATTGTATAGCGCCTGACTGTAGTCTTTGCGGGCTGACGTCAGACTTGCCTGAGCGTTCAGAAGATCAAGCTGCGGCGTGACGCCCTCGCGGTAGCCGACTTCGGAGAGGCGGAGCGTCTCTTTGGCAAGCCCGTAGGCTTTGCGGCGAGAGACCACCTGCGCGCTGCTGTTGTTGATGGCAAACCAAGCAAGTTCAATTTCTGAGACGATGTCAAGGTGTTTCTGCTGGAGCGTGAGAACGTTCTGTTTTTGAACCGCCTCGGCTTTCAGGACTTCGCCGCGCGTCTGCGCGCGGTCGTAGAGCGGAATTTCAAGGCTGACGTATGCTTTCCACGTGTCTTTGCTCTGGTCTTTGCTCTGATACGGATTTGAATATCCGACGGTTGCGCCGAGGTCGATCTTCGGGCTGACGCCGCTTTTGACAATTCGAATCTGCTGTTTTTGAATTTCAATTTCTTTTTCAAGAACTCCGAGGTCGCTGCGATTGGCTTTTGCCGTTTCGAGGGACTCGCTGACTGTTCCTGCGGGGTTCGCAACTTCAAGGCTGCCTTGCGGGATTTTTGGGGTGCTGGGAGGCAGTCCCATCAGGTTGAACAGAGTTACTCTGATCTTTTCAAGCTCTGTCGACGCGGTGACGACGGACGCCTCATTTTCGCTCAGCTGCTGCTCTGCGCGGATGACTTCAAGCTGATTGGAAAGCCCCAGCTGAAGCATTTGACGGACTTGACGGACATGCTGACGCGATGTTTCCACAGCGTCCTGCGCTGCAGTGACTTTTTCGCGCGCAAGAATAACGCCGAAAAAGTTGGTGTAGATTTTGACGGCAAGTTCCTCTTCGCTTTCTCTGACAGAGAACTCTGCCTGAGTCATTGACTCTTGTGCCTGACGTTTCTGCGCGACGTGCTTTCCGCCGGAATAGAGATTTTGGACGACGGTGATGCCGGCAGTTCTGCTGTCAGTTCTGCCGTTGTTCGTCGTGTCAGGGTAGTTTTCGCTGTACTGACCGGTCAGACTGAGACTGGGGGTGAAGTTGCCGTCAGCCTGTATTTTTGCGGCGCGGGCTTTGTCAAGCTGCTGCCGCTGAGCGGAAAGCGTCGGGTTGTTTTGGAGCGCCGCCGTCAGCGCGTCTTGAATCGACAGCTCCTGATTTTCTGCCGCAGCAGAAAAAGCAAGCGCGTTCAGCAGCAAAAACGCTGATATGACTTTTTTCATGATGGACTCCTTCAATCGGTAAAATCAGGAATGACGCGCGACGGTTTTTCTCAGGGTGCGGTTTCTGAACCACGCGTGAATTCGCCGCGTTCTGACTTTAACTCTGTCTGCCAAGTCATCCATGAGAAGATAAACGACGGGAATCACGAAAAGCGTCAGAAGCGTTGACGTGAAAAGACCGCCGATAACCGCGGCTGACATGGGCTGTCTGACCTCGCCGCCGAGGCTGAGCCCCAGAGCAATTGGCAGCGTGCCGATCATCGTGGAGACGGTTGTCATCAGGATTGCGCGCAGGCGCATCGGACCGGCGTGGAGAACGGCAGTCACCTTGTCAACTCCAAGCTGGCGCTGCTGGTTGATGAAGTCGACAAGCATAATGGCGTTATTGACGACAATTCCAATCAGCAGAATGATGCCCATCAGGCTCATGACGCTGAGACGAAGTCCCATGAGATAGAGGAATCCAAATGCGCCGCACGTCATAAGGGGAAGCGAGAACATGACGGTAAAAGGATGCATGAACGATTCAAACTGGATTGCCATGACCATGTAGACGAGCGCGACGGCGAATACAATGCCGGTGATGATGTAGCCGAAGCTCTCCTTCATGTTCTCTGAGTCGCCCGCGGGCGTCATGCTGAACAGCCCGTTCTGAGGCGCGTGGCGTTTGAACACGTCCTCCATAATCTGGATTCCCTCGCCGGGCGAAATGCCCTCGACGTTTGCCTGAATCTGGATTGAGCGCTGGCGGTTATGGCGCTTTATGACGTTGGGCGCCATATCGATAATCGGCTCGACGAGTCCGTCGGCGCGGATCAGTTCGCCGCTTGACGTGCGGATCAGCGTGCCCAGAACGTTGTCGGGGTTGTTTCGGCTGGATTCATCCGCGCGGATTCTGATGTCGTAGCGGTAGCCGCCGTCGTTGAACGTTCCGGCGTTTGTCCCGCCGAACCACGCTTCAAGCTCTGAAGACAGATCGCGGACGCTGACGCCGAGGTCATCTGCCAGCGCGCGGTTCAGCTGGAGGTTGACGCGCGGCTTGTTCATCTGCAAGTCTGTGACGATATCAGTCAGTCCGCGGTCCTCGCGCTGGAGGTCTTCTTTGATGACGTCGCCCAGCGCTGCAAGCTCTTCTGTAGTTGGGCCGTGAATGACGAGTGTCAGGTCGCTGCCGCCCCAGTTGCCGAGTTTTAAGTCGACGTCTTTGTAGACGGACAGCTTCTCACGCCACTCTCTCATGATGACTGAAGACGGCGGGCGAAGATGTTTGTCGATGAGATGGACGCGGAGCGTTCCCTTATACACAGCTGAACCGGCGCCGCCTCCGGCGTTGCCGTAGGTGTACTTGACGCGCGGGTCTTTTTCGACCATCTCTGTCAGCTCCTGCATGAACGCAAGAGTGCTTTCGATTGATGAGTTTGCCGGCATTTCGACGCTGATGTTGAAGCGCCCTTGGTCTTCATTGGGGAAGAACTCAGAGCCGAGTTTTCCCGCGATGAGAATTCCAAGGACAAACGCCCCCGTCGCGACGGCAACCGTTAAGAATCGGTGCCTAACGACCCATGAAAGCCCAGTGCTATATGCGCTTTCGAGCCAAATCAGGGGCTTTTCCATCACATTTTGAAGGCGCGAAGGCTTTTTCATGTGCCCCATGAGATTGGCGCACAAGAAGGGCGTCAGCGTAACGGAAAGGAGCAGAGAGATGGCGATAGTTACGGTGACCGTGACTCCAAACGAGTTGAAAAAGCGCCCGATCATTCCGGGCATAAGGGCGACGGGAAGGAATACGGCAATCGTCGTTCCCGCGCCGGCGATGACTGAAGCGCCGACCTCGCTCGTCCCGTCGAGCGCCGCGCGCGCCGCGCTCTTGCCCATCTCGCGGTGGCGCTGGACGTTTTCGATGACGACGGTCGTCGCGTCAACGACCATTCCGACGGCGAGCGATATGCCCATGGCGCTCATGTTGTTGATGGTGAAACCGGCGCCCCACAGGACAATAATGCTGCCCAAAAGGCATACAGGGATGGTGATGACAGTGACAAGCGTTGCGCGGAGCGTTCTGAGGAATAGAAACATGACGATGGACGTCATGACAATTCCCATGATGATGTCGTCTTTGACGCCGTTCATTGAATTTTCGATGTAAATGGAGTTGTCCTGAACGATCTCAAGCTGAATCCCGTCAGGCGCAGTCGCGTTCAGCTCTTTGAGGCGTTCTTTTATGCCGCGGGAGATCTCAACTTCATTGGCGCCACGCTGTTTACGAATCTGAATCAGGATCGTTTCGACTCCGTCAAGGATTGCGACGTTGCGCAGATCTTCAAATCCGTCTTCAATGCGCGCGATGTCGCGCAGACGGATCACCGCGCCGTTGGCGTTGCGAATCGGAAGACTGGCAAGCTCTTCAACGCTTTCATATTCACCGGCAAGGCGGATTCCGTACTCCTGACTGCCCGTTTCAATTCTTCCGGCAGGAAGCTCGACGTGCTTGTTTTTGATTGCTGCTTTTACCTCAAGAGCAGTCAGGTTGCGCGACTCGAGCTTTTCGGGATCGACCCAGACGCGGATTTGTCTGTCTTGGAAACCGCTGCTTTCCGCGCCGCCGACGCCCTGGACGGTCTGAAGGCGTTCGAGCGCAATTTTATCGACGTAGCGCGAGAGCGTTTTTTTGTCGCACGTGCCGTCGTTGCGCACGGCGATGAAAATAATCGGACGGTCGTCCATGTTATACTTGTCAATCTGAGGACTCTCCGCGTCGTCAGGCAGACGGCTCTGCGCCATGCTCGCTTTGCCGCGGACGTCCGCTGCCGCGTTGTCAATATCGCGTTCAAGGACAAATTCGACGACGATAAACGAACGGCCTTCATAGCTGCTCGACGAGATGTTTTTAATGCCCTCAATCGTGTTGATTCGCGATTCGAGGACGTCCGTGACGTCGTTGTCGATGATCGCTGGGCTGGCGCCCTCCAGCGTCGTTCGGACCATGACAACGGGAATGTCCACGTTCGGCATTCGTTCAATGCCTATCTGCGAAAGACCGTACAGCCCAAAGACGATAAGCGCCACAGTGCAGATGATGACTGTAACAGGTCGTCGCATTGAGAACTCTACAATTTTCATGTGCGTTGTCTCCGTTCTGTTTTTCAAAAAGAAGTTCTAAATGATAGTCCAATACAGAAAGAATACAAACGGACTAATGTGAGGTATTATAACTGAACGCAGTTTTGTATGCAAAGTATTTTTATGATTCAGAAAACAAAAGTAAAATTAAGACTCTCCTGTGTGCGTTCGGCGAGGTATTGCGGGGCGTGCTATACTTTTATTGTTTGCAAAAAATGACGTGATGGTCAGAATGTTTGAGATGTCGTTCTGCGCGGCGATAGAGAGGAGAAGCGGGCAGTGAAAACTATTTTGAGATGGTCGTCTGTTTTGCGCCAGCAATTCGGCGAACGCGTTCAAAAAGTAACTCTTGACATCGGGGCAGGCTGTCCGAATAGAGACGGACTGACTTCGGGTGGCTGTATTTTTTGCGATGAGCGCGGCGGCGGGGACGGATCATTTCTGAAAGGTGTTCCTCTGAAAGAGCAAATTGCCAGAGGCGTGCGCGGCGCACAAAAACATTATAAGACACGTTCTGTCATTCTGTACTTTCAGAGCTACTCGGCGACAAATCTCCCGCTGGAGCGCTTTTGCACGGCGCTGGAAGAGGCGCTGAAATGCGCCCAAGACCTTGGCGCGCGCGTATGCGGCATTGCTGTCGGAACGCGCCCTGACCTTTTGCCTCAGTCTGTCCTTGATTATTTGGACCATTGTTCCAAGCAGTACCAAGTATGGTTTGAACTGGGAGTGCAGACGATTGATGAGCAGGGGTTGGCGTGGCTCAATCGCCGGCACGGTTTGGACGCTGTGGAGGATGCGGTAAAACGTCTTGCGCAAACGCGTCTGCGCGTCTGCGCGCACCTCATCAGCGGACTTCCGAATGAAGATGATGAGCAGCTGAAACGCTCAGCGCTATGGCTCGTCAGCCACGGCTTTCACGCTTTAAAGTTTCACCCGCTCCACGTTTTGAAAGGAACTGTCCTCGAAAAGTATTACGAGGCAGGACAGTTTGTTCCGCTTACAAAAGAGCAGTATCTAAACAGGCTCATCCTTGCGCTGGCGGCGCTTCCTGAGAACGTGATCATTCAGCGTCTGTGCGCCGGTGCGCGTCCGCCGCGGCTAGTTGCTCCGTCATGGGTGCTTGACAAAGAATCGTTTGAGCGCGAAGCGGATGAACAGCTCGCCGCCTACTGGAGGAACAACGCCCGCTGGTAAAAAGAACTCTATAGATTTTATCCGAAAAAAACGCGTAACCGGCTTGAAATCGCAGCGGATACATGATAGAATTTTTTCCATTGCTCACAGGTTCGTCTTTTTGGATTCTATAGATGTACTTGGTCCCATCGTCCAGCGGCCAAGGACACCGCCCTTTCACGGCGGTGGCGCGAGTTCGAATCTCGCTGGGATCGCCATTTTGAAATTACGCACGAGAGAGGGGCTTGACAGCTCTTCTCTCTTTTTTTATACGCAAATGAGGTGGAGTCAGTGAACGGAAAAAGAATTCTGCTGCTGCGGCACGGGGAGACTGACTGGAACGCACAGAAAAGGTTTCAGGGGCGTCAGGATATCCCGCTGAACGACGCCGGACGCCGGCAGGCTGCCGCTGTCAGTTTAAGAGTTCGCCGGTGGCGCCCTGAAGCTGTTTGGTCAAGTCCTCAGCGCCGGGCAATGGAGACGGCGATGATCGCTTTGCAGTGCGGCAGCGATGCGTTCAGCACAGATTCAAATCTGTGCGAAGTCGGCTTTGGAGTCTGGGAAGGAGCTTTGATTGCAGAGCTTGAGCAGAACAACGATCCGCTGTATCAGGCGTGGAAACGAGCCCCGTTTACCGAGATGCCTGAAGGCGCGGAGACAGCAGCTGAGGTCATGCAGCGCGCTGACCGCGTTCTGAAAACGATTGCCAAGTCATCTGCTGAGCGCTGTCTGGTCGTCGCGCACGGCGGAATTCTGAGAGCTATAATTGCCCAGGCAGCTGGTTTTTCGTTTGAATCGGCGTGGAATTTAAAATTCTCAAATTGCAGTCTCAGCGGTCTGGAGTATAACGGAAGAAAATTTTCTGTCGCTTTTTTGAACGACACGGCTCACCATTGCGCAGAAAACACCTGTGAAGAAAAAACTTTTCCCGTTTTGTTCTAAAAGATGAGCAAAGGACAGCAAGTATAATGGTCCCGCAAAACCGCACAAAAATAAATCGCAGTTATTGTGAACATGGTAGAATAGTCAAAACATCCTTGGAGGGAAAAGACCATGTCACGCAAATCCCTGTACAGTCCGGAATTCAAGTCCAAAATCGTACTT
>JAXEJY010000248.1:0-4371 GCA_034101315.1 Pyramidobacter sp. | reverse complement strand
CTGCGTATGCAGCTATTTTGCCATGTTGAAATACACGATGGTCATTGTAATGAGAACAATTCCGTAAAAAGCAAATTTCAGCGCTTCGGTGTTTCTGTGTTCGCGGTAGAACTTCTGGGCGATTCCCAGAAGGACGCCGGCGCAGAGAAGAACTCCGCATGAAATGATATAACGCAGACTCATTGATTTTCACGCTCCTCGTCGTTTTGGTGTTTCAGTTCTCTGTCAAATTTCTCCTGCGCGCGCTTGGCAGCTCTGGCTTTCGCGTCGTCTTTCATTTTTTTATCGATGAAATCAAGACCGCGCTGCGCGTCAGGATTGCCTGTCAGTTTTGCAAGCATAAACCAGTAGTACGCCTCTTCAAGATCGACGTCAGTTCCCTCGCCGTTGACATAGGCGACGCCGAGAGCGAAATACCCCCGATCGCTTCCAGCCATAGCCGCGCGCTCAAACCAGTCTTTTGATTTTTTGAGGTCCTTTTTGACCCCGTTTCCTGTCTTGTACAGCCAGCCGAGATTGTACCACGCGTTGATGTTGCCCTGCTTCGCCGAAAGGCTGAATAAACGGAACGCTTCAGCTGGATCCTTTTTCACGTGGTGTCCTTCATAGTAAAATGCGCCGAGCCTCAGCTGCGCAGCGTGATTGCCTTGCTCAGCCGCTTTTTTGTACCACGAGACTGCCTTTTTCATGTCCTTCGGCAGATCCGTGCCCGTTTCGTACAGCCATGCGAGGTTGGTTGCGGCTTCAGAGCTGCCGGCGTTGAAGGCTTTTACGTACCATGCGAGGGCTTTATCAGTGTCCTTTTCGACGCCTGTCCCCTCACGGTACAGCTCTGCGAGCGTCATCATGGCGTCGGGATATCCTTCAGCGGCGGAACTTTCAAAAAGAGCGACCGCCTGAGGAATGTCTTTGGGTACGCCTTTGCCGAACAGCAGCAGAGTCCCCAGACTTTTGCGAGCGAGCGCGTCGCCGCTGTCAGACGCCAGACGATACAGACGCGCCGCCTCTGAAGGCTGTTTCTGCACTCCTCTGCCGAGTTCATGCATCACGCCAAGTTCGCGCTGAGCCGGCGGGTATCCTCCGTCTGAAGCGCGGCGCAGCTGGAGAAGCGCCCCGACGGGATCGAACTGTCCGCCCAGCCCCCAGAGCAGAGCAGTTCCCCACATGTACTGCGCCTGTACGCAGCCGCTTTCAGCGTATTTTTTCAGCGTCGGAATGACGTCGCGGTACGCCTGACGCCCTTCAGCGGCAAGCGTCTGGTGGATGCCGCGCAGACGTGCCGCGTCGGAGTAGTTTTTCTCCGTGTCCATCAGCAGAATCGCCAAGGCATGATAGGGAACAGGATTTTTTGCATTGTCCTTTACGAGCCGAGTGAACAGAGCGCGCGCGTCGTCATTTTTGCCTTCAAACCAAGCGCACAGCCCGTTGCGGACCGAATCGAGAAACATCACGTCCTTGTACTTTGCGGCGGGCGCCCCCCCGGCGCAGAGCAGGCAGAGCGCGCCAACTGCCGCCAGAACAAATTTCCTGTACATGAAAAGCCACCTCTTTTTCGGGGAAGACGCCGTGTTTTTGCGGCGGTGATAGGGAAACAAGTTCCGTATAATATGATACATTATAGCTCATGTTTGTGGTAGAATGACAGAACCTGCACGAAAAAACTTTCACGGAGGTCATAGCAATGTACGAAAATATCATCAAACAGGCAGATGCTCTTAAAGAGCAGGTTGTCGCGTGGCGCCGCGACCTGCACCAGCATCCTGAGCTTTCAAACCACGAAGTTGAGACGACGGCGAAGGTCGCCAAAATTCTGACCGGCCTCGGCTACACAGTCAAAGTCGGCACGAACGGCCGTCCCGGAAAAGATCCGGCAAAGTGCGCTGACAACGCGAAAATCTCTGTAGTCGCCGACCTCAACGCGGACAAGCCCGGTCCCTGCGTCGCTCTCCGCGCCGACATGGATGCTCTGAAGGTTGAAGAGTGGCTTGAAGTTCCCTACAAATCGGTCAATGAAGGTTCTATGCACGCCTGCGGACATGACGCCCATACGTCGATGCTCCTCGGCACAGCAACCCTGCTTGCCGGCATGAAAGACCAGCTTCCCGGCAAAGTCCGCCTGATTTTCCAGCACGCTGAAGAAGTTTGCGACGGCGCGCTTGACAAAATTCAGGACGGATGCCTTGACGGCGTTGACGTCATCTTCGGCCAGCACATCTGGCAGCCCACGCCCGACGGCAAAATCGCCACGTCCCGCGGTCCGCTCATGGCGTCCTGCGACGGATTCGATCTCGTCATCAAGGGACACGGCAGCCACGGCTCCATGCCTCATCTGTCCCACGACCCCGTGATGGCTGCTGTTGCTGTCGCCAACGCGTGGCAGACCATCATCAGCCGCGAAATCGATCCGCTTCAGCCCGCTGTTCTCTCCGTCTGCAAAATTGAAGCCGGCACGATCTTCAACGCCATTCCTGAAACGGCTCACGTCATGGGAACGACGCGCACCCTTAGCCCTGAAGTCCGCAGCCATCTTGCAAAGCGCATGGAAGAAGTCGCTGTTGACGTCTGCCGTGCGATGCGCTGCGAAGCCCAGTTCACCTACAACTGGATGGTCGCTCCCACGGTCAACGACGCCGCTCTTGCTGATTTCGCCATCACCGAGCTGAAAAACGCGTTCGGCGACGACGTGTACGAGTGCGTTCCCACGATGGGCGCCGAAGACTTCGCATTCTATCAGGAGAAAGTTCCCGGCGTGTTCATGTTCCTTGGCACGGGCAGCGAGGAGAAGAACATGAACTATCCTCACCACAACCCCCGCTTTACCATCGACGAAGATGTCCTGACCAAGGGCGTCGCTGCGATGGCAATCCTCGTGAAATCCTGGCTGGATAAAAACGCCAAGTAACAAAAAAATGTGTCTTTGAAATAAGCGCGCATGAGCATGTCATGCGCGCTTATTTTTTGCCGAAGTTTTTTCGTTTGCCGGATGACTAGAAGAATAGTATTTCGTTAAAAAACAGAAAAAATTATCGTATATTGGAAATCCGTGAAAAATTTTTCATCAATATTTAGCACTAAGAGAGGAAAGGAAAATGGATTTTTCGTTAATTGTATTTATTTAACAAAAAATATACGTCAAATAGAATAAATTCATCGCGCCTTTGCGCTCCTTTTCGCGCTTTAATACATATTGTTCTTTTGTGAATGAAGTAACATAATATATGTGTTTTGAAACAGCGCTGTTTGCATAACTTTTAGAAAAGTTTTCTGTGTTTCGGCGCAGAGAGAGGAGATGATACGATAAAATACACCGTCTCAAAAGTGAGCCGAACGCGCAGCGAAGCATTCGTTTGGGTTTTATGAAATTTTATCTAAAACATTGTTCTGGAGGGGTGTATTATGGATCAGCTTACAGCGTGGGTTGTAAAAGCAAACGGTTTTATCTGGGGACTTTACTGCCTGATTCCGCTTCTGTGCGGCACAGGACTGTACTTCACGCTCCGTCTGAACTTCGTGCAGATTCGTAAATTCGGCAAAGCGTTCAAGCATACATTCGGCAGTCTGACGCTTTTCGGCGAGCGCGCCGGCAAGGACGGAATGAGCTCGTTCCAGTCGCTTGCCACCGCCATTGCCGCTCAGGTCGGCACGGGCAACCTCGCCGGCGCCGCGACGGCTATCGCCATCGGCGGCCCCGGAGCCATCTTCTGGATGTGGATCGCGGCCTTCTTCGGCATGGCCACCATCTTCGCCGAAGCCGTGCTCGCCCAGACCTACAAGACCACGGACGATCAAGGCCATGTCACCGGCGGCCCCGCCTACTACATCTCAAAGGGCCTCGGCAGTAAAAAACTGGCGGCCTTTTTCTCCATCTCCATCATCATCGCGCTCGGGTTCATCGGCAACATGGTCCAGTCCAACTCCATCGCCGATGCCTTCCAGACCGCCTTTTCCCTGCCTCCGCTGCTCATCGGCGTAATCATCTCCGCGCTCGCCGCGTTCGTGTTCTTCGGCGGCATGGGGCGCATCGCCGCCTTTACCGAAAAGGTCGTGCCCATCATGGCGGCCCTCTACCTGCTCGGCGGGCTTATCGTCCTGTTGGCCAACGCCTCCCACATCATCCCGGCTTTGAAGATGGTCTTCGTGGGCGCGTTCGATCCCGCCGCCGCCACGGGCGGCATCATCGGCGCGGGCGTCAAGGAAGCCATGCGCTACGGCGTGGCCCGCGGCCTGTTCTCCAACGAGGCGGGCATGGGCTCCACCCCGCACGCCCATGCCGTCGCCAAGGTGAAGTATCCCGCCCAACAGGGCTTTGTCGCCATCGTCGGCGTTTTCGCGGATACCTTTATCGTGCTGAATATGACCGCATTCGTCATC
>JAXEJY010000247.1:0-2472 GCA_034101315.1 Pyramidobacter sp. | reverse complement strand
TCAGGTTGACCACCCTGTGCGTCAGGGACTCTACGGTATCTTTGAAGTGTTCATGGACACCATCGTCATCTGCACCCTGACGGCCCTTTCAATCATGACTACGGGCGTGCTTACGTCTGAAGTCGGCTCGAAACTGACGGGCGCTCAGCTTTCAATGGCGGCGTTCCACACCATTCTCGGCTCCGCGGGCAACATTGTCTTCGCCCTCTCTCTGGCTCTGTTCGCGTTCTCAACGATTCTCGGCTGGTACTACTACGGCGAGACGGCTCTGACGTATCTCTTCTCCGCGAAGCTCGTTAACGGCTACAAGTTCATCTGGATCGCCGTCGTGTTCCTTGGCGGCTGGGGCGGTGCTTCATGGCTCAACTCGCTTTGGGATCTCGCTGACACGCTGAACGGTCTGATGGCGATTCCCAACCTCGTCGGTCTTCTGCTTATGACGAAAGAAGTTCGCCGTCTTGTCGCTGAGTTCCTCGACAAACGCCGCAGCGGCGAGCTGAAAATCTAATTATCCCTCACTCCGCATTTAATCTGCAAAAGGCACGTAAAAGAGCGATGTCCGGTTCTTCAGCCGGGCGTCGCTCTTTTGCTTTCGAAAGAGCGGTTTTTGAATGTTTCTGCGCTAACTGGAATTTGCGGCTCTCTGTTGTATAATGAGAGCACAAAAAGATATACGGGGGGAAGCGGATGAAGTTTACAGTCCTTGTTGATAATTTTGTCACGTCATCGAAAAGAGGCCTGATGGGGGAATGGGGCTATTCAGCGCTTGTCGAGACGGACGGCGGTTCAATGCTCATCGACACCGGCGCATCAGGGCGCGCGCTCTTGAACAACATGAAGATCCTCGGCAAAGATCCCCGCTCAGTAGATCACCTCGTCCTGAGCCACGGGCACGACGATCACATCGGTGGCGTCCGCCTTTTCTGCGAGGCGGCGTCCGGCGTTAAAATTTGGAGCTCGCCGCAGGCGTTCCGCGATCGTTTCGGCGATGTTCGCGAGTTCACTCCCGAAAATGTCTCCGGCGGCGCGCTTCTGCGCGGAGTGAAAACGACTCCTGTGGCCGGCGGTGCTCAGATTCTTCCTGACGTGTATGCGTTCGACGTGCCGCCCGCGGGGCGCGACGCGCGTTTTGCGATGCCTCCCGGACTTTTTGAGCGGAACGATGCCGGCGAAATTCAGGCGGACTCATTTGCTGACGACCTGTCGTTTTTAGTGCGAGGGGCGCGCGGTTGGTCAATTCTTCTGGGATGCGCGCACGCCTCGCTCCCGAACGTAGTGATGCGGATTCATGAACTGTGGGGCATTGACGAGTTTGACACGATTATCGGCGGAACGCACATGAAAGATCTGCCGAAGGACGATTTTGATCTCTGGTTTGACGTCATGAAGACGTGGCGCGTCAAACGCTGGCGATTGAACCACTGCACCGGCTTTAAAGCAGCTGCCCGAGCGGCGTCTTTGTTTGACGATGTTGCCTGGGCTGGCGTCGGCACAGTTTTGGAGCTGTAGCATGCGCTCGTATGCCGCGCGCTTTGTGCGCCTGAACGTCGGACTTTTTCTGTACGCTCTGGGACTTGTGTTTTGTATCCACGCCAATATCGGACTCGCGCCGTGGGACGCTTTTGCCATGGGAGTGGCGTCTCAGACCGGAACAACATTCGGCATTGCCAGCATTTGGATCAGCGCTGTCATCGTGCTGCTGACACTGGCGATGAAAGAAAAAATCGGCATCGGGACGATCTTGAACGGGATTCTCATCGGGCTGTGGGTCGATCTCATCGGCGGCTATGTTCCGTACATGCAAAACCTCCTATCAGGAGTCCTCATGCTGTGGCTCGGACAGTTCACCGTCAGCTTCGCCACGTATTTCTACATTGTCTCGGCAATGGGCGCGGGGCCTCGTGATTCGCTGATGGTCGCTCTGTGCAAGCGCTTCCCCGGCAAGCCTGTCGGACTGATTCGCGGCAGCATTGAGAGCGTTGTGCTCGCCGCCGGCTGGGCAATGGGCGCAAAAGTCGGAATCGGCACGGTTATTGCTGTGTTTGGAATCAGCTTTATCATTCAGTTTACGTTTAAACTCGTCCGGTTTGACGTGAAAACAGTTGTCCACGAAAGCGTTTTTGAAACGGTGCATCACTTTGCCAGACTGGCGTCAAAATAAAACATTTGCGAGGTGGTATCATGAAAATTCAAGTGCTTGGCACTGGCTGCGCACGCTGCAAAGAGACGTTTGACCACGTCAGCGTGGCTGTACAAGAGCTCGGCGTTGCCGCTGAGGTTGAAAAGGTCACCGACATAAAAGAGATCATGAAAATGGGCGTCATGGGGCTTCCGGGCATTGTTGTCGACGGCAGAGTCGTTCTGACGGGCTCAGTGCCGGCAGTTGAGCGCGTCAAAGAGCTCCGGTCGAAAGCAATTCAAACGGAGAAGCGCCAAAAAAAACCCCCGGCACACGCCGGCCGGGTTTTTTTG
>JAXEJY010000246.1:0-2328 GCA_034101315.1 Pyramidobacter sp. | reverse complement strand
CGTCGGCGAGCTTGGAAAGGGCTTCTATCAGAAGGTCTGCGCGCATCAGAGCGCACACGCGAATTGACGTGGGAATAACATCGTTGGTCGACTGACTCATATTGGCGTGGTTGTTGGGGCTAATGTAGTCGTATTCGCCTTTGGGATGACCGAGAAGTTCAAGAGCACGGTTGCACAGGACTTCATTGATGTTCATGTTGAACGAAGTTCCGGCGCCGCCCTGAATCGGGTCAGTGGGGAACTGATCGTCCATGCGTCCCTCGATGACGTCGTCGCATGCCTGAACCAGCGCGATGCCGATCTTCTTGTCCAGAAGACCGATCTTCATGTTGGCAAGGGCTGCCGCTTTTTTAACTAAACCGAGCGCTTTGATGAACAGAGGGTCTGCCGTGTATCCCGTGATCTGGAAGTTTTCGCGGGCGCGTACTGTCTGCACCCCGTAATACGCATCATCAGGAATCTCAAGTTCGCCTAAAAAATCATGTTCTTTTCTCATGTCATTCACCTTCATCATGATATTTTCGTGCCCGTTTGAGAATTTTTGCACAAGTGAGAGTAGTTTACTTCTTTTACTGTCGGTTAGTCAATTCTAATGCTTCATTTTGTTGCTGTATATAACAAAGACGTCTTTCTTATGCTTTCCATTGGGGAATTATAAGAGGCTCTATCTCAAGGAGCGCGCGAAAAAAAGTGTCTGGGGCTGAAACTCATGTTTGTCTTGATTTGCCATAGAATAACGAAAAAGGCACGAACCGGGGTTCTGAACTCCGGTCAGTGCCTTTGTGCTGTTTAAGCAGTGTACAACACGCAGTACGCGGTCTTTATCCGAGCAGAATAGGGATAAACTGGCATGCCAGAACAACGAAGATGAGCGCCACAGGATAAGTCGCCGCATAAGATACCGCGACCGCCTCGCAGCGGGTCATCGCCATCAGCGTTCCAAGAGCCGGCGTGCTGGTCATGCCGCCGCAAATTGAGCCCAGTGTGTTGAGAACGTCAATCTTAAAGACCCGGCGCGCGATGAAATAGCCAATGAGCATGGGCAAAACAGTCATCAGCGCTCCCAGCAGGAAAAGCGCGACGCCGTACTGCATTAAAATTGCCACAAATCCCTTGCCCGCGTTCGTTCCGGCGCCCATGAGGAACAGGGCAAGCCCGACTTCGCGCAGAACCTCGCGCGTGTTTTTTGGGACAGATATGGAAATGTGTCCGATTCGTCCGAAGTGCGCCATGACCAGACCAGCCAGCAGGGGGCCGCCGGATGTGCCGAGCGAGAACGTCGCGCCGCCGGGCAGAGGAATTTTGACTTTCGCAATCAAGATGCCGAAAATGATCGCCGCGGCAAAAGGAAACATTCCAAACTCGTCCAGCTCGACCGCGGGCTCTTGCGCAGGCGCGTCAGGCGTTTCTGCATGGGACAAGGCATGAAGTCTCTCACGCTCAGCGGCAACGTCCATTCCGAGAAGTTTGGGGACGATCTGCACGAACAGGACGACGCCGACGACGCCGAAAGGATAGGCGATTCCGTAGCCGATGGACGCCATATCGCTGTTCGTGGATTCAATGGCGGCGGCGAGGCCCGGCGTGCTGGTCAGCGCCCCCGACATCATCCCGACGGCGAGGTCAGTAGGGATACCTGCCAGCGTGATCACTCCCGCGCAGGTGGCTGCTCCCGCTAAAATGACGAAAATTCCCAGCAGAACAAAGGCGGTCGCCTGCTTTTTGAAGTTTCTGAAAAATTTTGGTCCTGCGATAAAGCCGACGGCAGTCACAAAGCTGACCAAGCCGATTTCGCGAATAATTGATGGAACGACTTGGTTAAAATGCCCGAAGATCAGCGCCACGATCAGCACTCCCGATGTGCCGAGAGAAAGCCCCTTTACGGTAATGCTTCCCAGCGCATATCCCAGTACAGCGATTAAAAACAGCGTCATCAAGGAACTCATAAAAATAACCACCTTATCGTTGAAAATAAGGCTGCGGCGGTCTGTCGCAGTCTGTGCAGCCACAGAATTCACTTTTAACCGGACTCATGATTTGTGCGTATTATAACAATGTTCCTGTTTTTCGTGAAGAAATAAGATGAACGCTTTGTGAAGTTGATTATATAGAGAGTTGAAAAATAAAACAGAAATGATTTCGAAATAAATGAATCGGATCTATGGTGATGACCGGCGGGCAGGGTATCGTCAAGAGTTATGCGCAAAATTGTTTGCAGACTCTCTGGCTGAATGAGGTCAGCCGGCAATGGAGGCTTCCTGGCAGACTGCCTCTAAATGCTTCATGTTCATGTACTTCTTGTTACCCCACTGGCTGCCAGCCACATGG
>JAXEJY010000245.1:0-6497 GCA_034101315.1 Pyramidobacter sp. | reverse complement strand
CCGAGTACAAGGGAAAGCCTCAGTACCAGTTCACTCAGGTGTGGCTGGTGGATCAGGAAAAAGAAGAATACCGCCCAGGCGGATTTATCCGCGCGGCTGCGGCGTCGCCGGAAGCGCTCGAAAAGGAGTTTTGGGACGTCGTCGGCTCGTGCGGCGGCGAGGCGGGCGAGTTTCTGCGCTTCGTCTTCAAGCCGAACATGCCGACGTGGGATTCGTTCAGAAAGTTTCCGGCGGCGGTTTCGCATCATCACGCCTACATGCACGGGCTTCTTGAGCACACGCTGGGCGTCGCGCGTTCGGCGCGCGCCATCGCTCAGAGCTACCGCGGCACAGAGTACGAAGCGGACATCGACATCGTCATCGCCGGAGCGTGCCTGCACGACTTGGGCAAGCTGGACACGTACACCATGTCGCCCATGCCGCAGTCGACGCTTGAGGGCACAGTAATCGACCACATCGCCACGGGCTACGCGCGGTTCACGGCGCTAGCGGACGAGTTCGGGCTGTCGCCGCTCGTGCGCACGCTTCTGGGGCACATCATTCTGAGCCACCACGGTCAGAAAGAGTACGGCTCGCCCGTCCTGCCCGCCACGCCGGAGGCGATGATCGTGTCGGCGGCGGACAACCTCGACTTCTATCTCAACAGCTGGAGCAGTTCGGTTGAGCTGCTCGACGGCGGCATGGAGCCCGACCGCGCCGTTTCGGAATTTGACTTTTCGACGCAGAGACGCCTGTGGAAGTGGCGTCCTGCGCAGCCGCGCTGAACGTCATGTCCTGGCAGTTTCAGATAACGCGCCACGACGAAGGACGGCGGCTCGACTCCGTGCTCAAGAGCATGTGGCCGGGGCTGCCGCTCGGCGCGATGATGAAGTATTTCAGAAAAGGATCGGTTCGCCTCAACGGCAAGCGCTGCGATGCCGGCGACCGCGTGAGCGAGGGCATGTTCGTCTGGGTTCCATGGGAAGAGCCGGGCGCCGTCGGACGCAATGAGACAGAGGACAAGCCGCGCCGCCCTCTTGACGTCATCTACAGCGACAGTCACGTGCTGGTCATCAACAAGCCGGCAGGACTGCTGAGCCAGCCGGACACAAAGGGAGAGGACAGCGTCGCCACGCGCGCGCTCGCCTACGCCGCGTGCGCCGACTTTCCGCCTCAGCTCGTCCACCGGCTCGACCGGAACACGAGCGGTGTCATGATTCTGGCGCTCGACGGACCGACGCTGCGCGCGCTCATGGAGTGCTTCAAAGTCCGCGGCACAGACAAGCGCTACTGGGCAATTGTCACGGGCGAGCTGCCGCCGCGCGGCAGAATTGACGTGCCGCTCCTCAAGGACGCCGACAAAAAACTCGTCCGCGTCGATCCGGCGGGCGAGCGCGCCGTCACGGAGTATAAGCGTCTGACGAGCAACGGAAAGTTCAGCCTGGCAGAAGTTCATCTGCTCACGGGGCGCACGCACCAAATCCGCGTCCACATGAACCACGCGGGTCATCCCCTGCTGGGCGACGTCAAGTACGGCGACTTCGGCACAAAGGGCGAGCTCAAGTCGATGGGCGTCCGGCGCCCTATGCTTCACGCCCGCAGTCTCAAGCTGACGGGACTGCCCGATTTTCTTTCCGATATCGAGGGCGTCACGTTCCGCGCGCCCGCGCCGGAAGACCTGTGCCGCGTCATGGAGCGTCAGGGATTTATCGATCCCGGCGTCCGTCCCTGAGGCGATTTTTTGAAGGGAGATTTTTTCATGCAGGAACTGACATTAGCTCTGAGCGAGCGCGCAAAATCGCGCTTGGCAGAGATGGGACACGAGTTTGAAATTGTCGTCGGCTCGCTGGGCACGGGCGCGGCAGCGCGTCATCTGCCCATAGTGCGCCTCGGCGCTCCAGCAGAAGCCGACCGGGGCGCGTACACTGCGCTGGAGCAGGACGGAATCACCGTCTGGGCGCCTGACAGCCTGATGTTCGTCAGAAACACCGTGGCGATTGACATGCACGGAATCGCCGGAATGGTTCTGCCTCTGGCGGTGTCCGCCATCGTCGACCAGCCGAGCGAATGCTCGTCGTGCGCGTCGTGCGGGGGCGGATGCGCCGGCTGCCGCGAATAAGAAAGGACATTTTGTCATGCAGACGTCACGCAGACTCGGAGCATTTCCAATTTTCATGATGATTTTCAAGATCAGCGCGTTCACCCTCGGCGGCGGTGCGGTCCTGATCGGTCTGATTCAGGAGGCGGTCAAGCGCACTGGGCTCGTTCCCGACGAGGAGACTGCCGACATGATGGCGTTGTCGCTTGCCGCTCCCGGCGCAATGGGCATCAGCATGTCGTATCAGGCAGGGCTTGCCCTAGGCGGCCCCGTCGGCGCGGCAGCCGCCGTCTTCGGCATGGCGCTGCCTCCGTTTTTGGCGATTCTTCTGCTGTCAGGCTGGCTTTTGGCGCACATGGGATCGGGCTACATCTCGGCATTTTTCAGCGGCGCCAGCGCAGGACTCGTCGTCGTCCTCGGCGCGATGGTGTGGAAAATCGCCAAGAAGAGCGCGTTCTGTTCTGTCAAGGACGCCGTTTTGTGCGTTGCCGTCGCCGCTGCCGTGCTCGTGCTAAACGTATCGCCCGTGTGGGGGCTTCTCGGCGGGACGGTCGTCGGCGTCGTCGTCAATCTTATCTTCGAGAAAAAGAATCAGGGCACGGAAGGAGGTGCGCACGCATGATGACCTATATCGCACTGGCGCTGACGTTCGCAAAAGTCAGCCTGCTGACGTTCGGCGGCGGTCTGGCGTCGCTCCCGTTCCTGTATCAAGTGTTCGTCACAGAGCGCGGCTGGCTGACGGCGTCCGTGTTCAGCGAAACAGTCGCTCTGGCGCAGATGACGCCCGGGCCGATCATCCTCAATTCCGCGACGCTCCTCGGCTATCGGTTCGGCGGAATCGCCAGCTCCATCGTCGCGACGTGCGCCGTCGTCCTCGCGCCGCTTCTCGTCGTCATGGCGCTCGTCTGGGTGTTCAAAAACGCGTCCGGCGCGGCGCGCCTGTGGGTTGACCGAATCAGAGTCGCAATGCGCCCCGTCGTCGCCGGACTGCTTGCCGTCGCGCTGTGGACCGTGGCGCTTCCCGTTCTCCATCGCCGCGAGCTGTGGGGATTTGCTGCCTTAAGCGCACTGCTCTATTTCACCGTGCCGTGGCTGCGCAAGTACCCTCAAGTGCTCCTCATCGGCGTCGCCGTGCTGACCGCCGTTTTGTACGCCCTCGGCATGACGTCGCTCGCCGCCGCGTAAAATTTTGTGCGCAACAAAAAAATCACCCCATCCGAAAACGGGGTGATTTTTTTGTTGCGTTTTTATTCAGCTGCCGCTTGGGGCGCAAATGCCCTTCAGCCGCCGGCGCACGCAGGAGCTCAGCCAGAAGAACACAAGCCCCCAGCCAATCCCCGTGGCGTGGGCAATGCCCGACACGCCCACGCGCGACACGAGCGCGAATGACAGAGCGACGCGCACGACAATCTGCGCGAACGACACGTACATCGTCATGCGGAAATCGCCGATGCCGCGGAAAAATCCCTGAAGCACTTCGTCGACGGCGGCGATCGTGTAGTACAGCGACATAAAGCGCAGATAATCAACGCCCGCGGCGATAATCGCGCCGCCGCCCCCTTCCGGGACGAACGCCGTCATGACGTGCGGCGCGGCAAACCACAGCGCAATGCACGCCGGAACGGAGTACGCGACGTTCATCATCATGCTGACGCGAAACCCCGACTTGACGCGCTCCGCGTGTCCCGCGCCGATGTTCTGAGCGCAGAACGTCGCTCCGGCAGTCGACACGCCGGAAAAAGGCATCATGACGAACCCTTCAATGCGCGTCGCCGCGTTGTATCCGGCGATGACCTCCGCGCCGAACGGGTTGACGCAGCCCTGCGTCAGAAAGCGCCCGACGTAGACGATAATCGACTGCATGGCAGCCGCCCAGCTGTAGCTCAGGATTTTCGACAGCGCCCACTTGGCAGGGACGCACTCGCGTTTCGACAGCGCCAGAAGAGGCACGCGCCGGCAAATGTAGATCCAGCACGCGGCGCTCGACCCCGCCTGAGAAAGAACCGTCGCCCACGCCGAGCCGCGGACACCCATGCCCAGCGCGCCGACAAAAAGGAGATTCAGCGCAATGTGCCCAGCCGACGCCGCCGCCTGAAAGACGAACGGCGCGCGCGAGTTGCCGATGCCGCGCAGACCTGCGGCAAGACAGTTGTACAGAAACGAAAAGATCAGCCCGCCGAAGACAATCGCAAGGTACGCCATCGTCTCGCCGTGAAGCTCAAGAGGCGCGCGCGTCCAAACCAGAATGCTTCGCGCCGACGCCAGACAGACCGCCGACAGGATGACGGTAAACACCGATCCGGCAGTCAGCGCCGTGGCAAAAGCCTCCTTCAGGCGTTTTCTGTCGCCCGAACCGTAGATCTGCGCCGCCAGCACCGAAACGCCCGTGCAGCCGCCGACCAGAAAGAACACGACGATGAACAGAATCGGCGACGCCACGCTGACCGCCGCCAGAGAACTGCTTCCCAGATACCGCCCGACGATGACCGCGTCAACAGTGATGTACAGCTGCTGAAAGAAGAACCCCAGCATAATCGGCAGGGCGAACAGGAAAATAGGGCGCGCCGTGCCGCCCGACAGCATTCCGCCCGCGCTGCGGCGCGCAGGCTCAGATTCGGCCGTATTCATGCCGCGGACGCTCTCTAACGGCGAACCTGACCGTTTCCGCGGATTCTGAACTTCGTTCCCGTCAGCTGCTCAATGCCCATCGGGCCGCGCGCGTGCAGCTTCTGCGTGCTGATTCCCATCTCAGCGCCCAGACCGAACACGCCGCCGTCGGTGAATCGAGTCGAGGCGTTGACGTACACCGCCGCCGCGTCGACGCTGTTCAGAAACTTCTCCGCCGCCGCGTAGTCAGACGTCAGAATGCTCTCCGAGTGCCCCGTGCCGTAGCGTGCGATGTGCGCCAGCGCTTCGTCGAGCGACGCCACCACCTTGACGGACAGAATCAGGTCGAGATACTCCGTCGCCCAGTCCTCGTCAGTCGCCTCGTTCATGCTGAAAATCTCGCGCGCTTTCGCGTCGCCGCGCAGCTCCACGCCGTGCGCGGCAAGGGCTGCCGCAACCGCCGGAAGGACGCGCGGCGCGGCTTTTTCGTGAACCAGAAGCGTCTCAATCGCGTTGCACACCGACGGACGCTGCGTCTTTGCGTTGACGGCGACAGGAACGCACATCTCGGCGTCAGCCGACTCGTCGATGTACAGGTGACACAGCCCCATGCCCGTCATGATGTACGGAACCTTCGCGTGTTCGCGCACTGCCTGCTTCAGGCGCTTGCCGCCGCGCGGAATCAGGACGTCTAGATCTTCAAGAGCCATCAGCGCCAGCGTCGCGTCGCGCCCCGGCACGTCCAGCAGCTGAACGACGCTCTCCGGCAGACCCGCTTCAAAAATCGCCGCCACCAGCGCGTTGGCGATGGCGCGGTTCGAGTTCGACGCCTCATGCCCGCCGCGCAGAATCACCGCGTTGCCCGACTTCAGACACAGCGCCGCCGCGTCCGCCGTCACGTTCGGGCGCGACTCGTAGATCATGCCGATGACGCCCAGAGGCACGCGCACCTGCTCAATTTCAAGCCCCTCCGCGCTGACGTGGCGGCTGATTCCCCTGCCGATCGGATCGGGCAGCGCCGCGATTTCCTCACAGCCGCGCGCCATGCCCTCAATCCGCGCTTCATTCAGCGTCAGACGCTCAAGCAGCGCCGCCGTCAGGCCGGCTTCAGCGCCCTCCTTCATGTCGCGGGCGTTCGCGTCGAGAATTTCCTTCTGCCGCGCGCGCAGATTGCGCGCCATGCCCAAAAGCGCCGCGTTTTTGACTGCCGAACCGGCAAGCGCCATCTCCCGCGCCGCCGCGCGCGCCTTTCGTCCCATTTCGTCGAGTACAAGCGATACGTCCATGTGCGTCCCCCGATATGAAAAGATGTTAATTGACGCTCTGCAGAAGCGCCAGATTGTCCCGATGTATAACCTCGTCAAAGTCCTTGCCGCCCAGAATCGCCTCAAACTCGCTGCTGTGGCGTCCCATGATCTTCCTGAGATCCTTCGAGTCGTAGTTCGTCAGACCGCGCGCAATTTCTCTGCCGTCAGGCGCCAGAACCGACACCGGACGTCCCGGCTCAAAGTCGCCCGTCACGCCCACGATGCCCTTCGCCAGAAGACTGCTGCCGCGCTCCAGGATTGCCGCCGCCGCGCCGCCGTCCACCATGATGGAATCAGCCGTCCGCCCCGACGACGCAATCCACTGCTTGCGCGCGTGACGGTGATTCTGCGGCGGGACAAACAGCGTCCCCAGCTCTTCGCCGTCGAGAATCCGGCGCAGGACATCCTCCTCAGATCCCTTCGCGATGACCAGAGGAATTCCCGCCGGCAGAACCGTGTCCGCGGCAGTTATCTTGGTGTACATGCCGCCGGAGGACATATTGCTG
>JAXEJY010000244.1:0-12879 GCA_034101315.1 Pyramidobacter sp. | reverse complement strand
GCTATCGCCAAAAACGCCGATATTCTCATCGCCGCCGCCGGACGCGCCGGAGCGGTTGACGTAAAATACCTTCGCGCCGGTCAAACGGTCATCGACGTCGGAATCAACGTTTCCGCCGACGGGAAAATCTGCGGCGACGTGCGGTTTGAGGACGCGGCAGACGTCGCCGCCATCACGCCCGTTCTCGGAGGAGTCGGCGCCGTCACGACGAGCGTACTCGCCAAACACGTCATCGAGGCCGCTCGCCGCTCCGCCTGCCCCGAAAGGAGCTGACGCCGCATGAATCTCCATTCGCCGCCTGAACTCATCGCCCTCTATTCGCGCGCCGGAGCGGCAAAGACCCGGTTTGCGCCGCACAAAATGCTCCTGCTGGGAATGCTTGCCGGATTTTTCATCTCCGCCGGCGCCGTCGCGGCAAGCACTGCCTCGCACTGCGCGTCTGACGCCGCCTCTGTCCGGCTGATATCCGGCATGGTTTTTCCCTTCGGGCTTGCCATGGTCATCCTGACAGGCGCAGAGCTTTTCACGGGCAACTGTCTCATCTCCATCTCAGTCCTCGACGGACAGGCAAGCTGGCGCGGAATGCTGCGCAACTGGCTTTTCGTCTACGCGGGAAACTTTATCGGATCTGTTCTGACCGCCGCCGCGTGCGCGTTTTCCGGACAGTTTGACTATTCAGGCGGCGCGCTGGGAGCGTTCGTCATCAAAACGGCTGCCGCAAAATGCGCGCTCAGCTTCCTGGACGGTTTCGTGCTGGGGATTCTGTGCAACCTCCTTGTCTGCGCGGGCGTCCTGCTCAGCCTCTCCGCCAAGGACACCGCCGGAAGAATCCTCGGCGCGTTCGCGCCCGTTGCCGCGTTCGTCATCGCCGGCTATGAGCACTGCATCGCCAACATGTACTACGTCCCTGCCGGAATTTTTGCGGCGTCCGTCCCTCAGTACGCGCAAAAAGCCCTTGCCGCCGGCGTCGACCTCACTCCCCTTTCGTGGAGCGCCTTTGCGCGGACCCTCGTTCCCGTGACGCTCGGAAACATCGCAGGAGGAGTTATCCTCGGCTCAGTTCTGTGGCTGTGCTTCGCGCGCGCAGATTAAACGAAAAAGCCCCCGTCCCAAACAGGACAGAGGGGCTTTTTTTGCGCTCACATTTCAGCTCAGCTGTTTGAATCCTCCACGGAAACGCCGTTTTTCATGACGAGCCGCCCGTTGCGATACTTCTCTCCCTTTGACATGTCAAACGTCTTTGCGCCCCACACGCCGACGACGCGCATGAACACGAGATAGCCGGCCATCAGGGCAGTCAGGCAGAAAATCATGGAGCCCGCGCTCATCGAACCGGCAGCGTACGCCAAAATAGCAGGCATGACGAAATACGACGACGGGACGTTGACGATGTTGGCAGGCCCAAGCTCCGCCGCCGTCGTCGTCTCGGCGTCGGGATCGACGATTCGCACCAGAGAAAGCCCCGTCGCGTTCGTTCCCGTCACCGTGCCCCACTCGCTCAGAATGCGCTCAAAATCGTTGACTCCGCCGAAGCGCGAGCCGAAATAGAGAATGGCGTACCACGTCGCGACAGAGACGGCGGCGCTGACGATGAGAATCGGTACCATCCACTTGCCGACGATTTGCAAATCGATCGCCATGAACGCCGACGCAACCATGAGATCAGTGCAGAGACCGCCGATGCGCACCTGCGTGCCGCGGTCAAGATACTTGTCCAGCCCGAGGCGGAGGATGACGGCGCGAAGGACATAGGCGCACAGCATTCCATTGAAGAAAAGCAGCTGAGAGAACAGCTTGCCGAAGTAGCCTGGAAAAAGTCCCCACAGTCTGCCGGCGTAAATGCCCATGATCCACGCGACGCCGACGAGCGCGACGTGAAACGTCAGAACGTCCAAGTTGCCGCCGAACGTCGTCGTTTTGCCGTAGGACTGCTGTTTTTCCAGCTCAAAAAAACCGCGCGCCACGTCAGAGCCGAGCCGGACTCTTGAGCAGGCAATTCCCTGACGAATCCCCTTCCGGGCGTACGGGACGCCGAAGATGAACGCCGTCAGAAAGCCGATTGAAGCGAACGTAATGCCGACCTGAGTGGAGTGCGCCCAGCCGGCAGCTTCCATCTGCGCTCCGTACGTGACTGCCTGCCCCGGTCCCTGAGCGAAACCGAACGACGTCATCAGCCCGTAGACGGGATTCATATCCCACCAGCCGCCGATTGCCGCCAGTATGCCGAAGCCCAGGAGCGCCTGGAAGGAATACGCCAGCGCCCAAAAAGATCCCATTCCCAGGATTCCTGAGAACATGCCGCCCGCAATTCGCGCGCGCAGCGCCGCGAGCGAGCGGATTTTCTCCGCGCCCGCGCCGTCTTTTTTCTTGAGCGCCAGAGTCAGCCCCATGTTGATGAACAAAAATGTGTACAGCTGACCAGAGATGTATCCGTAATCCCCTGCCGCCGAGCCTTCAAGCCCCGTGACGTTCATCAGGACAAAGCCAATCACGCCGGCAATGACGCTGGCGGGGATCATCGCTTTTCCGATACATGCAATTTTCGCGCGCAGAATCACCGCGGCAGCAAACATAACTCCAATCCATGCCAAGGCTGTCATCACAACAGACCTCCCCATCTCTTGATTTAATCGTGCCCGACGTCATGCTCCGCCGAAGCAGGAGCGCCAAAGCAGTCAGCGCCGGACGCCGTATACTAACCCAAAACGCGCCGAGCGTCAATTGAAGAAAGACAAATCCGCCCGGTAAAACGCGGCATTAGCCATCAGGAATGTGCAAAAGCTCATTGGCGCGCATACTTTGTGCTCCGTCCGCTTCCAACTTTTTTAATTCGTCCTTGACGCGTCATGTCTCCAAGGACTTTTTCGACGGTCGTCGGACTGACATCAGGCAACCGCGCGCAAATCTCCGCTTTTGAAACGGGAAGCAAGCTGTTCAGTACGATTGCCTCAACGCGGCGTGATTTTGTAATCCTTTTTCCCTGCACAACAGCAAAACGGCTGTCCAATTCTTTATAGCACCGCAGGAGCGCGGAGATGTAATTTTCCATGAACGGGAAATAGCTGTTCTCGTTTTCATGCCACCCCAGAGACGACTGGCGCAGTGCTTCATAATAAGCTGATTTTGCCGTGTTAATCTGCTCCTCAAAAGAAATATATTTTCCCGCGTCAAAGCCGTTTTTGTAGAGAAGCAGAAGCGATAGGAGGCGTGACATGCGTCCGTTACCGTCAGCAAAAGGATGAATGCACAGGAAATCCAAGATAAAACACGGTATCAAAAGCAGCTGACTGACTTCTGTGTTGGAACGGGCGTCCATATAGGCAAGGAGAAGCTGTTCCATTGCCGCCGGCGTTTCCTTTGCCGAAACGGGAGCAAACCGCACTCGTCGGTGTCCGAACGCGTCAGCCTCAATGACAGCGTTGTCAGCTTTCTTGTAACTTCCGCCCTTCTCCGGAGTGTAGGAAAGCAGTGTCCTGTGCAGAGCAAGGATGTCCTCTGTTCTGATGTCTAGGGCGCTGTGTCCCGTATGAATTGCCTCAAGAGCGTCGCGGTATCCCGCGATTTCCATTTCACTGTGATTTAAAGGCGCGCTGCTTCGGGTGACAATTTCCCAAATGCGCTGGTCCGTGGTCATGATCCCCTCGAGAGCATTTGAACTTTTGACGGATTGTACTTTCGCGATGCTCTCAAGGTTGCTGAAAATGTCTGGAAAGCGCCCCCGCCTGTCGGACTCCAGCGCTTTCAGCTCGCTAATCGCGTTCGAGACGTTCACAAGACTGGCAGGCAGCAAACCTCGTTCCAAAAACGTGTAGTCAAACGTCCTCATCGTGTTCTCAAACCTCGTATCTGCATATTTTTAGACCATAGTATATGCAGAAAAACACCCCTCCGTCAAGTTTTTCTGCATAAAAACCTCCGAAAAATATGCAGAAAAAAATGCCGGATGGGCAGATCGCGCACGAGGGGCGGCAGATGTTTTTTATTTTCCAAGTCCTTTTATTTTGCTCAATTGTTCTGTATCATTATCCCGAATCCGTGAAAACACGAGCAAAGAAAAGAGATGAAATGATGAACGAAGCATTGATTACACTCCGCGTTCCGGCGACAAGCGCCAATTTGGGATCGGGGTTTGACGCGCTGGGAATGGCGCTCTCGCTCTATAACGTATTCAAGGTGACGGAGCTCCTCGACGAGGGAAAATTTATCTGCTCCGTCGTCGGAGAAGGCGCGGGGGAGCTGAGCGACGCGTCGCAGAACATGACAGTGCAGAGCTATCTGGAAGCCTGCCGAATCTGGAATCTCGCGCCGCGCGGATTTCGGCTTGAGTCGCACAACGTCATTCCGCTGTGCCGCGGGCTTGGCAGTTCATCAACGGCGGTCACTGCCGGCGTGCTCATCGCGCGCGCTCTGTCGGGCAGGCAGATTGACGAGCAGGAAGCCCTTCGCGTCATGACGCTGATTGAAGGCCATCCGGACAACGTCGTGCCGTGCTGCCTTGGAGGAATGACCGTCAGCTGCTGGGACGGCACACAGCTGCACACCGTCCGGCTCGCGCCGCTTCCCGAAGAGCTTCAGGTCGTCGCCGCCGTTCCGGCTGTGCGCGTGCGCACGCATGACGCGCGTCGGGCTCTGCCGAAAGAAGTTCCTTTCAGCGACGCTGTGTTCAATCTGGGACGCGCCGCGCTGCTGTGCGCCGCGTGGGCAAGCGGTCAGTGGGAACACCTGTCGCACGGCATGGAAGACCGGCTGCATCAGCCTTATCGCGCGCGTCTTTTCCCGGGCGGCGCAGAGGTCATTGAGAGCGCGCGCCGCGTTCCCGGCTGTATTGCGTCGGCAATCAGCGGATCGGGACCGACGATTATCGCCGTCGTCCGCGAGGGAAGCGCCGCCGCTGTGGGGAGCGAAATGTGCCGCGCGTTCAGCGCCGCCGGCGCCGCATCGCAGTTTTTTGTCCTTCAGGGCTGCGCCAATGGCGCGCAGATCAGCACGGCAGATTTTTCCGTCTGAGGCGCGTGATGACAGCCCATGTGCAGGAAGGTTTTCGCGTCAGCTCTGTCACGGCTGACTACAGCTTTGCGCGCGCCGTCATTCTGTCCGTGCCGGACGCATCGCGGGCGCAGTCGCGGATTTTTTCGCTCCTCGCGCAGAGAGACATTGCCGTTGAACTGATCGCTCAAAACAGCATGGACGGCACGGCGGACATCGTTTTTCTCGTGAAGAAAGACCGCCTTGAAGAGACCATTGCCGTATGCCGAAGCGCTGCTGAGCTGTGCGGCGCGATGGGGACAGCGTTTGTGCCGGAAACGGCTCTGATCTGCGTTTCGGGGGACGGAATGACGGAAAGCTCATGCCTTGCCGCCGCGTTTTTTGAAGCGCTCTCTCAGGCGAACGTCTCCGCGGCGGTGACGGCGTTCGGCGCGCGGGGCGTCAGCTGCGCGGTTGCCGCGCACTGCGCAGAAACAGTCTGCGCCGCCTTAAAAAAACGATTTTGTCTGAACTGATATTACAATAGAAGCGCAGCCCTGCGCCGGCTTATGCCAACGCAGGGCTGCGCTTTTATTGTCGAAATTGAATCAAATAACCTTACTTCGCTGCCTGTGCCTAAGCTGCAGGGGCAGGAGCAGGTGCAGGTTCAGCCGCAGGAGCTTCAGGTGCGGGAGCGGGAGCGGGCTCAGCGGCGGGAGCTTCTTCAGCTTCTTCCCCTGCGAGGAGCTTTGCCATATTTTCGGCGTTCAGGAAAAGCTCGACGGAGAGCATATCGGCGGTTTTCATCTCAACAGTCGCCGCGTTGAAATACTCCAGAACGCCAAGAGCCATCATGCTCATGAACGTCACCTCGTCATCTTCCATCATCGGAACGACAGTCTCGTTCAGATTGCGGAGAACGGGAAGGAGATCTTTCACGTTGACAGCCAGCGACAGGCAGGTCGGAGCTTCTGCGACGGCGGAAATCTCAGGAACGACCGTGGGAACTGTGCCGAACTGATCCATATCCATCGCGCCGGCGATAAATCCTTCAGCACCAGACGCAATGAAGAGGGCAACGGGAGAGGCAACCTGCACGCCGCTCCACGTTCCGTTGGTAAACGGAGCAGGAGCTGCGCCGAGCATCTCTTCGCCGCTTGCAGCAGCCATCTGGACAAGCATCTTGCCGAGTGCTTCTGAAACGCCGCCCACGTGGAGATAAAGTCCGGGGAACTTTCCAAAGGGGGTTGTCAGATTGCCGGCGACGCCGATCGTCACGTTGTTGCGCAGGATGTTGATCACGTCAGCCCATGACGCGCCGAGCTCAGAGAGTCCTTCAACCGTTCCGCTGACCATTGCGCGCGAGGCTTCATCAGCGACGACATCTTCAACTTTCAGCTGTTCGGGCACATACGACATCGCCATGTTGAAAAGAGCCATCAGAGGACCATTGCCCATGAGCAGAGGCTTCTTCGTGGCGAATCCGCCCGTCATCGCAGCGCGGAGATCCTTGCCGGCAGCGGCTGACATGTGATCAACAACGTTGGTCCACAGGCGCAGACAGACTGATTTTTCCGTATCCTGAATGCCGAGCTCAGCGATAAAGGGAAGAGCCGCAGGAGCTCCCATGGCTTCCATGACTTCAGCGCTGACAGAGCCCTGAATCCAGATGTTCGACGACGTGTAGTCGCGGACTTCCTTGTTTCCCTCAGGAGCGGCAGCCACTGCGCCGAGGACTTCGGCGGTCGTCGCGCCGACCAGGTACTGCTTTCCGTCGCGCTCAAGAACCGCGATGATCAGCTTGCCAACCTCTTCGGTCTCGATCGTGCCAAGGACGTTCAGCTTCATTCCCTCAGGAGCGTTGACGGCAACGTCCGTCTTGGCTAAGGACATCGTCGCAATTTCTGCTTCAGTCAGAGGACGGAGCAGCTCGCCGGCAAGGGCAATAGCGCCGGGCAAAACACCGCCGTCTTCAGTAACTTTCAGCTCAACGCGCACGTCCAGCGAATGCAGAGCCGTCTCAGCAGGAACAGAAGCAGCGCTGAGCTGATCCTTTATCATCTTCGCAATGACAGGGTTTTTGCTGTCAGCAATAGCCTTCACATCTCTGACGCCGAACGCAGCCCAGTCTTTCGCGGCAAAACCGCCGGAAGCAAGGTCAGCGGCGGACGGCGCGGCAAACGCCGACGCGCATGAAAGCGACAGAGCAACGCACAAAGCCAAAAGCATACGGAACTTTCTCATCGTTCATCATCCTTTCTCAACATAAATGCGGAAATAAACAAAAACCGCCCTTCCTTTGTGAGCTTTATTATAGCAAAGTCACTAAAAAAAACTATGTCGAAAAATTGTAGTTTTCACCAATTTTTCAGGGTGCAGGCTTTTATTTTTTTATCTCTGTCTGCTGCCGCAGCTTCTCAAGGTTCGCAAGCGACTGCGCCGCGCGGGGATGCCCTTCATCGCGGGCGAGCGTGTACCACGTTTTGGCGCGGTCAAAATCTTTTTCCACGCCGCGCCCCTCTTCATAAGCGACGCCGAGCTGCCACGCCGCGTTGGCGTGCCCCTGCGCCGCCGCCTGCTCGAAACAGCTGATGGCTGCCGCCGGGTCGGCGTCGCTGCCGTAGCTGTACAGCAGACCAAGGTTGTACTGCGCCGGCGCGTAATCCGCCTCCGCCGCCATGCTCAGCCATTTGCGCGCCTCTTCGGGGGATTGTTTTACGCCCGGCACGCCGGAGTACAGCGTTCCCAGCGCGTTCGCGGCAGGCGCGTATCCTGACTCAGCAGAGCGCTGAAGCCACGCCACAGCCTGTTTCATATTTTTTCTCGTCCCGATTCCCTTCAGGTACATCTGCCCAAGGTTGTACTGCGCCTGGGCGCTTCCTCCCTCAGCGGCTTTTGTGTACCATTCAAAAGCCTCGTCTTCGTCCTTCTCCGTTCCCAAGCCGGAGGCATAGAGCGCCGCGACGTTGCACTGCGCTGCCGTGTTTCCCTGTTTGGCAGCGGCAAGATACCACGCAAATGACTCGCGCCGGTCGGCATCAAGCCCGGAGTCGCCGCGCCCCAAAAGACCGGCAAGGCGCAGCTGAGCTTCGTCGTATCCGGCTTCAGCCGCTTTTCTGTAGTGCCTGACCGCGCGCTGAATGTCGCGGTTGCCGAGACGCCCCTGCTCGTACAGAAGTCCCAGAGCGTACTCGGCTTGCGCGCAGCCAGCCTCGGCGGACTTTTCAAGAAGCTGGGCAGCCGCTTGGACAGACTGCTCATCTTTTGCCGCGGCAATCCTGAAAAGCCCCATGGCGTACATTCCGGCAGGGTGTCCCTGCGCCGCGGCGGCTTCGTACCAGCGAATTGCCTGAAGCAAGTCAGGCGTATGCCAGCGCTCGTCCTCGTAATACTGCGCCAAGGCGAACTGAGCGTCAGCGTTGCCGTTTTGAGCGGCGGCGGTGTAATACTTCACTGCTTCCTCAATGCTGCCGAGTCCCTGCTCCCACAGAATTTCGCCGAGCGCGTACTGCGCGCGGGCGTTTCCGAGCGTTGCCGCCACGCGGTAGAGACGAAGCCCCTCCGTTTTATCCAGAGGAAGAACGTCGCCTTTGTAGTACATGCCGGCAAGCGCCGCAATCGCCTCCGTCTCGCCAAGGTCAGCGGCTTTCCTCATGTTTTGGACGCCGGCCTCGCTGTCTTTTGTGCAGCCCAGCCCCATCAGCTGAAGACGGGCGAGATTGTAAAGAGCCTGCGAGTTGCCGCCGCGCGCGCCTTTTTCGTAGAGCGCATAGGCGTCTTCGGGAGACCGCGAAATGCCTTTCCCCGCCTCAGTCATGCGCCCAAGCTCGTTGTAGCCTGCCGCATCGCCCGCATCAGCTGCCATTTTATAATAGCGGACCGCTGCCGAAAAATCCTGCTGAATCCTGGCGCCGAACTCATAAAGGCTTCCAAGATACAGCTGAGATGGAACATAGCCGCCCTGCGCCGCGCGGCTGAGCGCCTCCACGGCATCTTCCGGCTTGTTTTCGTCGAGATAGTAGCGCCCCATCATGTAGAGCGAGGGCGCATAGCCAAGCTCCGCCGCTTCTTCGTGGAGACGCCGCGCTTCCGCGTCGTTGCCAAGCCTTTTTTCCAGCGTCGCCGCATAATGGCTGGCTGAAAGGTCGCCGCGGGCTGCCGCTTTCTTCAGAAGCTCAAGCGCCGCCTTTTCGTCTTTGTCTGTTCCGCGTCCGAAGCTCAAGTCAATTCCGAGCTGCGTCATCGCCCACGTCTGCTCAAGCTGTGCGCATTTTTTCAAGAACGCCAGAGCCTCAGAGGCGTTCTTTTCCTGAAGGATTCTGTACTGCTCGCGGCACGCCTCCGGCATGTTTTTCTGGACAGCAGACGCAAGGAGCTTTTCCCATTCGTCCGGCGACGTCTGAAGCTCCGGCGAACTGCGCAGAAACAGCGAGAGATAGTAGGCGGCGTACACTTCCCCCTGAGATGCCGACGCGCGGTACCACTTCAGCCCCTCTTCGATGTTTTTCTCCACGCCGACGCCCTGAATGTACATGTACCCCAGAACCGTCATCGCCGAGGCAGTGCCTTTCTGAGCGCCCTCAAGAAAAATCCGGTGCGCTTTCTCGTAGTCCTTAGCGCTCCACGCCTCAACCCCGGCGGCAATTTGCGATGGAATTTCGTTGGCGAAAACACGTCCTCCGCACAGAATAAAAAGCGAGAACAACCCGCACAGCACAGCGGTGTTTTTTTTCATCGTAAAAGACTCCTTTTCCAGCCCGAAACCAATCAATCCGTCTGCGCAGCGCTCTGCGTTCAGACAAGAAAACCCGCCTGTATTGTACCATAACCGCACAGGGCTTCAGCCGGACCCCTAAAACAAAAAGCCGCCCCTCACGGGCGGCTTTTTGTTTCGTCTGCGCTATTTTCCGGCGGGGGCGGGTTTAATTGCCTCGGCGGGCTTTGTGTCCATGATTTTCACGTTGTAGCGCTTTCTGAGGTCGTCGCGGGCGGCGTTGACAGCTTCAATCTGTCTCTGCTCGGCAAGCTGTGCCTTGATGTCCTCTTTGACCTCGCCGAACGCGCGGGTCACGGCGTTGCGCGTGTCAGTCACCTTGATGATGTGGAATCCGAAATCGGTGCGCACGGGCTCTTTGATGAGAGCGCCTTTTTCAAGGGCAAAGGCGGCTTTCTCAAACGGCGGGACCATCTGTCCCTTCGTGAAGAATCCCAGGTCGCCGCCGCGTCCCTTTGAGGGGCAGGCGGAGTGCTCTTTGGCGGCGTCCTCAAATTTCACTTTGCCGCTTCTGATGTCTTTCAGAATACTGGCGGCTTTGGCGCGCGCCTTTTTCACGTCGCCAGCCGGCGCGTCCTTGGGAAGCTCAATCAGGATGTGGCTGGCTTTCACCGCTGCCGGAACGATAAACGTCTCTTTGTGCTCGTCGTAGTATTTCTGAGCGTCTTCATCGCTGACGGGCTTTTCGGCGCTGTCTTTGACGATTTTCTCCGTCGCCAGACGGAACAGAAGCGCCTGCTCAAAGTTCTCCATGGCTGCTTTGTATTCTTTTGTGTTCTGAAGCTTCAGATCGCGTCCGTACAGGGCGAACAGTCTGAAGTCGACGAGGTTCTGAAGCAGTTCGGCGCGGCCGGCTTCTGTGTCGTACATCATGCGCTGCTGGGGATTCAGTCCGCTCAGCGCGACGTCAAGATCTTTCTGAGTGACCTGTTCTTTGCCAAAAACCGCCAGGACTTTTGCGGGATTCGTTTCAGCGGCGCACGCAGCGGACGCAAGAAGCGCCGCGAGCGCGCATGACGCCAAAACAGCACAGTTCATTTTTTTCATATGTGTGGATCCTCCTTAAAAAATACTGTTTCTCAACAGTGCGCTGCACAAAAGCGCTTTGTCATTATACATGAAAAAACACTTGCAAAGAAGTCTGAATCTGATAAGCTGATTTGTTAAGAACTTAATGACAGCGAGGTGAGAAAAATTATCCGAAAAGTTACTGCCGACTGGAACGATTTTTCAGAGAAATACTCTTTTCTCATGGACGAGCTGCTGCCGGCGCTGAGAGCGGTTGACGAGCACTCTCTTGCCGTCCGAAGCCCTCTGTGGGCAATTTATCCGCGCTGGGATCTGAACGAATTTACATTTGAATACTACGGTGACGAGCCGGACGTCTACACGGCGGGCGACGAAAAAAAGCAGCTGGTCGTCACCGGCGTCCCGTGGCAGGACATGTAAGCAGACACGCGCCGCGGAGCATTTTGTGATATGATATGCGTGTTCGCATTTTTATCTTATTTTAATTCAGTGGAGGGCGCTTTATCATGAAAGTTATTGCCAATGCCAGAATAGAGACGGTTTCAGGAGCCGCAATTCCCTGCGGCGGAGTGCTCGTCGACGGAACGAAAATCGCTGCCGTCGGCGATCATCTGGGGGCGCCGGAGGGAACTGAGGTCATTGAAGCGCGCGGACTGACGCTGACGCCCGGTCTGATTGACGCGCATACGCACCTTGCCACGTGGACTGAAGCCGCGCTGTACGGTCTGTACGACTACAACGAAATGACGAATCCCATCACGCCCGACCTGCGAATCATGGACGCTGTGTATCCGCTCGATCCCAACATCGCCGAAGCCAGAACCGGCGGCGTGACGTGCGTTCAGACACTTCCCGGAAGCGCCAACCTCATCGGCGGGCAGGGCGCGATTCTCAAGCTGAAGGACACGCATGTCGTCGACGAGATGATCGTCAAAGCCCCGTCGTGCATGAAAGCCGCTCTGGGCGAAAACCCAGTGCGCGTCTACAAGACGAACGGACACAAAGCCCCGACGACGCGAATGGCAAACGCTGCGGTGATGCGCACGGCCCTTCAGAACGCGCGCAACTATATGGAGAAGAAAAAATACTACGACGCCAAGGCAGAGCACACAGAAAGCTTTGAGACGAAGCTGGACATGGAAGCGCTTGCCATGGTTCTGCGCGGCGAAATTCCTCTGAGCGTCCACTGCCACCGCAGCGACGACATCTGCACGGCAACCCGTATCGCCGAGGAGTTCGGCGTGCGCTTCACGATTGAGCACTGCACAGAAGGCCATCTGATCGCACCGTGGCTGGCAGAGCACAGCGTCAAAGCCGCCGTCGGCCCCACGTTTACCGCTGCGGAAAAGCTGGAGCTGAAGAACAAGACGTGGGACACGCTGCCCGTCCTGCGCGACGCGGGCGTCCACGTGTGCATCATCACCGACCACCCCGTCATCCCCCTGTACGGTCTGATTCTGTGCGCGTCGCTCGCCCACAAAGCGGGCTTGAGCGAGGCGGAAGCCCTGCGCGCGGTCACTCTGTCCGGCGCGGAGCACTTGGGCATCGACGACCGCACCGGATCGATCGACGCCGGAAAGGACGCCGACCTCGTCCTGTGGAGCGGCAATCCTCTTGACTCCCGCTCGCGCGTCATGATGACGATGATCGACGGCAAAGTAGAACACTCTGTCCCCGGGCTCTGCTCATAGTCCCTGTCAGACTCGGCAGACAGAAGAACACCACACACTTATGGGGAGGTATCGTGTCATGAAAAAAACAGTATCTGTCATTCTCGCCGCCGCTTTTCTCGCCGTCCTGTGCACCGCGTCATTCGCTGACAAAACGGTCACGCTCCGCTTCAACAACCTCGGCGTAGCGACGGACGCGCACACGAAAGGAATGGAACTTTTTGCGAAAAAAGCCGCGGAGTACTCAAACGGCTCGATTAAAGTCAGAACGTACCATTCCGGCTCGCTCTACACTCAGGAGGGCGAGACTGAAGCCATCTTAAACGGCGAGCTTGATCTGTGCTACATTTCATGGCAGACCGTCGCGACAAAAGCGCCGGATCTTTCCATGTTCACCGCCGGCTACTTCTTCAGCAGCTACGATCACATGACAAAGGCGCT
>JAXEJY010000243.1:0-7252 GCA_034101315.1 Pyramidobacter sp. | reverse complement strand
CGTCCCCTTTTGCCCAAGGGCGAGCCGCTGAAGCAGGAGCTTCAGCATTTCCTTTCCTGCGTCTGCAATGGCACACAGCCGCTTGTGGGCATTTCAGAGGGCAAAAAAGCCCTTGAAGTGGCGCTTGCCGTGCTGAATCAGATTCATCTTCAAAACTAATTCTCTTGAGTAACCGTCGGCTTTTTTGGCTGACGGTTCTTTTTATTTCGCAGCAGACGTACAATTCACTTTTTTTGCTTATTCTTCATTTTCTTATTCGTATGTTTTGAAAATATTACCATCGAATTTTAATATGGTGATATCATCACCGTAATGTTTCTGTGTAAGGAGTTGAAAGCGTGCAGACTCAGATGATATGGGGAATTCCAGCGCTGAACTTTCAGGCGCTTGTCGGGGTGTTCTTTCTGTTCGTCACATACGTTCTCGTCAAGCTGATCCGCGGCATTCAGACAGGGCGCTACCCTGGCGGCGGCGCGTTTGTGATCTATTTGAGAATGCTTCTTGGTTTCTCTCTTACCGGAGGCGTTTTTTTATTTTTCGCTTCGCTGCTGGGACGGCTTTACGTATAAGTTCTGATTTCTTTTAATTTGTTTTCAGGATAAAATATTTATCCTGAAAGAATTTCAGAAAAAGTTGTGGTTTTTCACCGGAATTCTGATATTATTTACACGGTGTGGAGTTCAGCCTACGCTGAACTGATATTTATATGGACAAAACAAGTTAAGGGGGAACAAAAGTGTTTGACAATACCACTTTGAACGAGATCCGCGAGCTTCAGGGCTCATACCAGAAATCGGTTGAAAAGACCCTGGCAAAGGCACCCGAAAGACGCGCCGAATTCCGTACCGGCGGCGGTCTTCCGCTGAAGAGAATTTACACTCCTGTTGAAGTCGATCAGAACGACTATGCCCGCGACTTGGGATTCCCCGGTTCCTATCCCTACACCCGCGGCGTTCAGAGCACTCAGTACCGCGGCCGCCTGTGGACTATGCGCCAGTATGCCGGCTTTGCTACCGCTGAGGATTCAAACAATCGCTACAAGATGCTCCTTGCCCAGGGAACGATGGGACTTTCCGTCGCATTTGACCTTCCCACGCAGATCGGTTACGACTCCGATGACCCCATGGCCGCCGGCGAAGTCGGTAAGGTCGGCGTTGCTATCGACAGCCTTGCCGATATGGAAATCCTTTTCAACGAAATTCCCCTTGACAAGGTTTCCACGTCCATGACCATCAACGCTCCTTCATCTGTCCTTCTGGCGATGTACATTGCCGTCGCTGAAAAGCAGGGCGTCAGCATGGACAAACTTTCCGGAACGATTCAGAACGATATCCTCAAAGAGTACATTGCCCGCGGCACCTATATCTTCCCCCCCAAGCCCTCAATGAGACTCATCACTGATATCTTCGGATTCTGCAGCCAGAACGTTCCGAAGTGGAACACCATCTCCATTTCCGGCTACCACATCCGCGAAGCCGGCAGCACGGCTGTCCAGGAAGTTGCGTTCACCCTTGCCGACGGAATCGCATACATTGAAGCGGCTGTTGCGGCTGGACTTGATCCCAACGTCTTCGGCCAGAGACTTTCCTTCTTCTTCAACGCGCACAACGACTTTATCGAAGAAGTCGCTAAGTTCCGCGCGGCTCGCCGCCTGTGGGCCCGTATCACGAAAGAGCGTTTCGGCATCACCAACCCCAAGGCTCAGATGCTCCGTTTCCACACGCAGACCGGCGGCTGCACTCTGACGGCTCAGCAGCCTGAGAACAACATTGCCCGCGTCACCATTCAGGCTCTTGCCGCTGTTCTCGGCGGAACGCAGTCCCTGCACACCAACAGCATGGACGAAGCTCTTGCTCTTCCGACCGAAAAGAGTGTCCGCATCGCTCTGAAGACTCAGCAGATCATCGGCTATGAGTCCGGCGTCTGCGACACGATCGATCCTCTTGGCGGTTCCTACGCTGTTGAAGCTCTGACTGATGAAATCGAAGCGAAGGCTGTCGAGTACATCAAGAAGATCGACGACATGGGCGGAATGCTGACCGCTATTGAAAAGGGCTATGTCCAGAAGCAGATTCAGGACGCAGCCTACCAGTACCAGCTTGATATCGAAAAGAATGACCGTATCGTTGTCGGCGTCAACAAGTTCACCGTTGAAGAAGACCGCAGCGGCATGCAGCTCCTGAAAGTTGACGAGTCCGTCGGCGCCAATCAGGCTGCCAAGCTGAAGAAACTTCGCGAGAGCCGCGACAACATCGCTGTCCAGAACGCTCTTGACGCAATCCGCACCTCCGCCAGAGACGGAAGCAACATGATGCCTGCCATCATCAACGCTGCCCGCTGCTACACGACGGAAGGCGAGATCTGCAACGTGCTTCGCGGCGAATTTGGTGAATATAACGAGAACATCGTCCTCTAAACGGGCGGTTGGTTCAAAACGGTCAAGGAGGAATTTTCGATGTCCGATAGAAAAATTCGTGTAGTTGTTGCAAAACCCGGTCTGGATGGTCATGACAGAGGCGCTAAGGTCGTCGCACGCGCTCTTCGCGACGCCGGCATGGAAGTTATTTACACCGGTCTGCGCCAGACTCCTGAGCAGATTATCGACACGGCAATCCAGGAAGACGTTGACGCGATTGGTCTGAGCATTCTTTCAGGCGCTCATGCTCATTACTTCAAGGCGATCATCGACGGTCTCAAAGCGAGAAACGCCGGCGACATCATCGTCTTCGGCGGCGGCGTCATCCCTGACGGAGACGTTCCTGAACTGCTTGAAATGGGCGCCGGCGCCATCTTCGGACCCGGCACTCCCACGTCCACGTGCATTGACTGGCTGCTCAAAGCGGTAGCCGAAAAACGCGGCAAGGAATAACGTAAAAGTGACTCTTCCGCTTGTTGAAAGAGGTCTGGGCGGCGACATCCGCGCTATTGCCAGACTTATATCTGAAGTAGAAAACGAGACCGAACGCGCCGACCAGATCATGAAAGAGATTTACAGCCACACCGGCAAAGCTCATCTGATTGGCATCACTGGAAGCCCCGGGGCCGGTAAGAGCACGCTGACGAACAAGCTCATCTCAAGCTACAGGGCGCAGGGCAAAAAAGTCGGAGTCGTGGCGGTTGACCCCTCCAGCCCCTTCAGCGGCGGCGCTATTCTGGCGGACAGAATCAGAATGCAGGAACACAGCGGCGACAGCGGAGTCTACATTCGCAGCATGGGCAGCCGCGGTTCGCTTGGCGGTCTGAGCCGCAGCACATATGAGAGCGCTCTGATTCTCGACGCCTGCGGATACGATACGGTCATCGTTGAGACAGTCGGCGTCGGTCAGTCGGAGATTGATATTGTCCGCGTTGCTGATACAGTTTGTCTCGTGCTTGTCCCCGGCATGGGCGACGACATGCAGATCATGAAGGCAGGCATCATGGAAATTGCCGATCTGTTCGTCGTCAACAAAGCTGACCGCGAGGGCACTGAGCGCCTTGCAGCGGAGATTCGTCTGATGCTGAAGATGTTCGGCGGATCTTCAGAGTGGGAGCAGCCTCTCCACCTGACGGTTGCGCAGAACGGCAAAGGCGTCGATGAGCTGGTGGAGGGAATTGAATCCCACCGGCGTTTCCTGGCGTCTTCTGAGTTAGGAAAAAAACGGCGTGAATTGCGCGTTCAGTGGGAAACCGAAGAGATCATGCGGCGGAAAATTGCTGCCCGCGTTGAAAAAGAGTGGAAAGGACTGCTCGAGAACACTGACGAGGCGGACAAGCTCCGCAATCGTGAGATCGATCCCTACACTGTTTCGTCAGAGCTGCTGAATAAGGTTCTCAAGTAGCACGTGTTCAGCAGCAGTTTCAATACGATAGGCTTAATTGATCCATTCAATTTTTTTAAGGAGGTACCAGCATGGCGGTAAAAACAATTGATGAGCTCTGCTGCTCACTGTTGGAGAAGCGTGCTCAGGCTGCTGCTGCAGGCGGCGAAAAAGCTGTTGCGAAGCACAAAGCCAAGGGACGCTACACAGCGCGCGAGAGAATTGAACTTCTTCTTGACAAAGGCTCATTTGTTGAGCTTGACGAGTTTGTGGAGCATCGCTGCTCCAACTTCGGCATGGAGAAGAAAAAATACCTCGGCGACGGCGTTGTGACCGGCTACGGCACAGTCGGCGGACGCGTTGTGTACGTTTTCAGCCAGGACTTCACGGTTCTCGGTGGCTCGCTCGGCGAAATGCACGCCAAGAAGATCTGCAAGGTCATGGACCTCGCTCTCCGCAACGGCTGCCCGATTGTCGGCCTCAACGACAGCGGCGGCGCCCGCATTCAGGAAGCTGTCGACTCTCTGAACGGCTACGGCGAGATTTTCTACCGCAACACCATTTCGAGCGGCGTTATTCCTCAGATGTCCGTCATTGTCGGTCCCACAGCCGGCGGTGCGGTCTACAGCCCTGCTCTTACCGACTACATTTTCATGGTCGATAAAATCGGCATCATGCACATCACTGGCCCTGCCGTCATCAAGGCTGTAACCGGCGAAGAAATTACGAGCGAAGAGCTCGGCGGCGCTAAGGCGCATAACGTCCACTCAGGCAACGCTCATTTCTACGCCACGACGGAAGAAGAATGCTACGAGCAGGTTCGCGCCGTGCTCAGCTACCTTCCCAGCAACAATATGTGCGAAGCCCCCAGAATTGCGACGAACGACCCGGCAACGCGCTGCGAAATGGCCCTGCGCGCGATGGTTCCCACCAACCCTAACAAGGGTTATGACGTCCACAATGTCATCAAGGCCATCGTCGACGACGGCAAGTTCGTCGAAGTTCAGCCGATGTGGGCGAAGAACATCGTCGTCGGATACGCGAGCTTTGACGGAATGCCCGTCGGCATCGTAGCCAACCAGGCTGCCGTCATGGCAGGCTGCCTTGACATTGACTGCTCCGATAAAGCCAGCCGCTTCATCCGTCACTGCGATGCGTTCAACCTGCCGATTGTCACGCTGATCGACGTTCCCGGCTACCTGCCCGGCAAGTCGCAGGAGTGGGGCGGCATCATCCGTCACGGCGCCAAGCTGCTCTATGCGTACAGCGAAGCCACTGTGCCGCTGATCTCTGTCGTTCTCCGCAAAGCCTACGGCGGCGCGTACCTCGGCATGTGTGCTAAGTCCCTCGGCGCTGACAGCGTCCTTGCCTGGCCTCAGGCTCAGATCGCCGTCATGGGCGCTGAAGGCGCTGCCAACATCATCTTCCGCAAGGAAATTGAAGCCGCTGAAGATCCGCAGGCTATGCGCGCCAAGAAGATCGACGAGTACGAAGAAGCCTTTGCGACGCCGTATCAGGCTGCCAGCCGCGGCATGGTTGACAAGGTCATCCTTCCTGAGGAGACCCGCTACGAAGTCGTTCAGGCTCTGAAGGCTCACCGCACGAAACGCGAATCCCTGCCTCGCAAGAAGCACGGCGTCATGCCTAACTAAGGGGAGGAAGAGCAATGCCCGCGAACACAGCAGCAACAGCAGTTAAAACATTATCAGCGTCCTTTGAAGGAATTAGCGGCGCTGTCGCTCTTTCCCTCATTGCTTTCTCTGTCGTTTTCCTCGTTCTTGCCGGACTCACACTGCTCATCTTTGCCATGCGCATCGTCACGCGCGCTGCCGGCGCTGTCTCATCTGCGCCCTCTGCGGCAGCTCCCAAGGCGGCGGCTCCTGCTCCTAAAACGGCTGCCTCTGCGCCTGCTGCGGCTGTCTGCGCCGCTGAAGATGATGAGCTTGTCGCCGTCATCACAGCCGCAATTGCCGCTGAAATGGGCGGCATGGTCGCGGTGAAGTCCATCGTCCCCGTTGGCGGACATTACATCGCTTCCGGCACTGACGGCTGGATTGCCTGCGCCCGAATGGAAGGCATGCAGGGAGATCTTTGCAGTTCTTGGAGATAGAAAAGCGTTGAACAGCGTCAGCCGTGTCCGCTGAGTGAAAGCCTGAGCGCCTTTGCTCACTGAACTTCAGACGCGCGGAATTATTTATACCATCTTGAGGAGGATACTCACATGTCTCAGTACAGAATCACCGTAAATGGAAAAACCTACGATGTAAATGTCGAACCCCTGAGCGGCGCTGCAGCAGCTCCTGCGCCTGCAGCCGCACCTGCACCTGTTGCTGCTGCTCCGGCACCTGCAGCCGCTCCTGCGCCCGCACCGGCACCTGCAGCCGCCCCTGCCCCCGCAGCTCCCGCCGCACCCGCTCCTGCCGGCAGCACCGAAGTGTGCGCCCCCATGCCCGGCAAGATTCTCCGCGTCCTTGTGAACAAGGGCGACGCTGTCAAGCGCGGCGATAACCTGATGATCCTTGAAGCCATGAAGATGGAGAACGAAATCCCCTGCGACTGCGACGGCACGGTTGTTGACATCCGCGTCAGCGAAGGCTCTGCCGTCAACAGCGGCGACGTTCTTGCCATTATCGGATAAGCGTATTTTTTTCTGAAATGAAAAGCGTGGACGTTCTCTTTTGGTGAATGTCCTCGCTTTTTTTGCGCAGATATGGCAGAATAAATCTGTTGGGACAGATTGATGTGGAGGAGGATATCCATATGAAAATTATTCTTGGTTCTGATCATGCAGGTTTTGAGTTAAAGCAGAAAGTTTTGGCGCATCTTCTCAGCCGCGATGTAACCGTTCAGGATTTTGGAACTGACTCCGGGGAAATTTCATGCGATTACACCGATATCGCTCTTCAGGTCGGACGCAGCGTTGCGCACGGAGACGCGGACCGCGGAATTCTTGTCTGCGGCTCTGGCGTCGGAATGGCGGTTGCCGCCAATAAAGTTCCCGGCGTGTACGCCGTTGACTGCTGGAACAAAGAAGTTGCCGCTCTTTCGCGCCGCCATAACAACACAAACGTCCTGACGCTCGGCGCCCGTCTGATTGATGAAGCCGACGCCATGGAAATTGTCGATACCTGGCTTGCTGAAGAGTTCGAAGGCGGCCGTCATGTGCGCCGCACGCAGAAAATCTGCGCTTATGAGCACAGCATCAATCACACGTTCGTGGGCAATGAGCAGGGACACATTGTCATTTTTGACCACCCGCTGGTTCAGCATAAACTGAGCGTTATCAGAGATAAGAACGCCCCGGTTAAGACGTTCAGAGAGACCGTTGCGGAAATTGCCTCGCTGATGGTCTATGAGATCACGCGCGATCTGCCTCTGAAGATGGTCGACGTTGAAACGCCCATCACGCGCACAAAAGCCTACGCCCTTGCCGGAAAGAAAATGGCAATTGT